>DASXWF010000205.1:0-1556 GCA_036503835.1 Polyangiaceae bacterium
TCCTTCTCCACCATCTTCTTCGCGCTCTTGATGGTGTTGACGTAGCCGCGCTCTTCGAGCTTGTTGTAGATGAACGGCTTGAAGAGCTCGAGCGCCATCTTCTTCGGAAGACCGCACTGGTGGAGCTTCAGCGTCGGGCCCACCACGATCACGCTGCGGCCCGAGTAGTCGACGCGCTTGCCGAGCAGGTTCTGGCGGAAGCGGCCCTGCTTGCCCTTGAGCATGTCCGACAGGCTCTTCAGCGGGCGCTTGTTGGGACCGGTGATGGTCTTGCCACGGCGGCCGTTGTCGAAGAGCGCGTCGACCGCCTCCTGGAGCATGCGACGCTCGTTCCGGATGATGATCTCCGGAGCGTTGAGCTCGAGCAGGCGCTTCAGGTGGTTGTTGCGGTTGATGACGCGGCGGTAGAGATCGTTGAGATCGCTGGTCGCGAAGCGACCGCCGTCGAGGGGAACGAGCGGGCGGAGGTCCGGCGGGAGCACCGGAATCACCGACAGCATCATCCACTCCGGGCGGTTGCCGCTGCCGCGGAAGGCTTCGACGACCTTGAGGCGCTTGGCGTACTTCTTCTTCTTCGCCTCGCTCGTCGACGCGATCATGTCCGCACGGAGCTGCTCCGCGAGGGAGTGCACGTCCACGCGCTTGAGCATCTCGAGCACGGCTTCACCGCCCATGCCCGCCTCGAACGCGTCGTCGCCGTACTCTTCGAGCAGCTGCGCGTAGCGCTCCTCGCTGAGGAGCTCGGCCGGCTCGAGCGTCGTGCCCTTCGGATCGATGACGATGTAGGCCTCGCAGTAGAGGACCTTCTCGAGATCCTTGAGCGAGATGTCGAGGATGTTACCGATGCGGGACGGCAGGCTCTTCAGGAACCAGATGTGCGCGACCGGCGTGGCGAGGGAGATGTGGCCGAGGCGCTCGCGGCGCACCTTCGACTGAATCACCTCGACGCCGCACTTCTCGCACACGATGCCGCGGTGCTTCATGCGCTTGTACTTGCCGCAGATGCACTCGTAGTCCTTCACCGGGCCGAAGATCTTCGCGCAGAACAGGCCGTCCCGTTCGGGCTTGAAGGTTCGGTAGTTGATGGTCTCCGGCTTCTTCACCTCGCCGTGCGACCACTCCCGGATCTTTTCGGGGCTGGCGAGCGAGATCCGCATCGCCGAGAAGGAAAGCGGATCCTTCGGTTTCTCGAAAAAGGAGAAAATATCGCGCATAGCTGGTTCTCCTCCGGTCAGTCTTCCGCTGCCGCGACGTTCGCGGCGGCTGTCGATTCCACGAGCTCCACGTTGAGGCACAACGACTGGAGCTCCTTGATGAGCACGTTGAAGCTTTCGGGCAGACCCGCCTCGAGCGCGTAGTCGCCCTTGACGATCGACTCGTACATGCGGGTTCTGCCCTGTACGTCGTCGCTCTTTACGGTGAGGAACTCCTGCAGCGCGTAGGCCGCGCCGTAGGCTTCCATGGCCCAGACTTCCATTTCGCCGAGACGCTGGCCGCCAAACTGAGCCTTGCCGCCCAGGGGCTGCTGCGTGACGAGCGAGTACGGACCGATCGAG
>DASXWF010000206.1:0-9508 GCA_036503835.1 Polyangiaceae bacterium
GACCAAAGACCTGCTCGGCCTCGAGGAAGCGGCTCGCAGCGAGAACCGTTCGAGCGAGAAGCGCGCGCTGCGGCGGCACTCGGACGCCGACCTCTGCCTCAAGCGCGATCTGCTCTCCGCTCTGGAGGAGCACCAGGGCAATGTGTCGCGCGTCGCCCGGGCGATGGGCAAGAAGCGCATGCAGATCCATCGCTGGCTGCGGCGCTTCGAGCTCGAGCCGGGAACCTTTCGCGTCCCGCGCCAGTGAGCGCTCAGCGCAGCGCGTAGCGGATTTCGGTCTGGGCGCCGTCGCGATGGACGGCGGCGACCCAGTTGTCGACGTAACGCAGACGCGCATACGCCGTCAGGGCTTGCTGCGGATCAGCGAGGCGGTAGCCGTTCAGCGTCACGATCTCGTCGCCGCTCTTCAGGCCGAGGAGCGCGGGCAGCGTGCCGGGCGCGATGCGGCCGAGCTTCATGCCTCCGTTCGGACCGACACCCTGGAAACGAAAGGCACTCAAGAGCGAACGCCGCGCGCCGGGCTGCGCGGGTCGCTCGGCGGTACGCTCCGGTGGTCTTGCCGCGGGCGGTTCACCCGCAGGCGGAGCCGACACGGGGCGCGGCGGGGAGATCTGCGGTCGTGGCTCGGGGGCTCGACGAGGCGCAGGTTCGGGCGGCTGCAGGCGTGGGTTCGCGGGGGCCGGGGGCTGCGCGAGTGCGGGAGACGCGGGCGCTCGAGCCGGCGCTGCGGCGGGGGCGGCCCGGCTCGGAACGGACGCTGGTTGCAAGCGGGGCGCGAGCCGACCCGCGCCGAAACCGAGAGCCGCGGCCAGCGCGCACCATGACAGCGTGCGAATCCTTGCCATGCACCGGCGCTGGTGCAACTCGCATGCCTCCTCGATAAACCCGCGAAATCACCGTGCCGGCTGCGCCGCACGCGACGGGATGTCAGCGCCGGCCCGGGAGTCCGAGCCGGCGCTTGCCAGACTGGCACGCTCAGAACATCAGGTTGCCCTTGCCGAGCGTGAAGTTGATGTTCGACCCGAGCAGATCGCGCGCGTTGAGGCAGCGGGAGATGCCGTTCGAGATGCGGTTCTGGCGCACGCCCCAGGACGTCGCCGCGAGGCCCAGCGCGATCTCCTCCTTGGCCTGATTCAGGCGTTCGGTCGCGATCGGATAGAGATCGAACTCCTGCGCCAGCACCTCGAGCGCATCGTCGATTTCCACCACCGCGAGCTCCATCAGCCGCTTCTGGACGTCTCTCCGCGTGTCGCGAAAGCGGGTGACCAGCGTGTTGGCCGCCTGGAGACGCTGCTTGGCGATGTCGACGTTGAGCGCGATGTTCAGGATGCGCAAAAATCGCCCGATCGCGAAGGCGTTGACGGGTTGCAGGTCGAGCGGCGTGCCGAAACGCTGCTCCAGCAGCTGCCCGCCGCCCGACATACCGAAGGCCACGAACGAATAGAAACGAATGGCGCCGTCGAGATCGTCCGGTGTGTTGCTGAAGGCCTTGAAGGCGTTGTGAAAGAAGGGCGGCGTGTCGGCGGCCTCGATCAGCGGCGGCGGGCTGAAGGTGTTGTTGCCGAAGGCGTTGTTGAAGCCGATGCCGTTCCCGTCGATGTTCGGGTGGTCGAGCTCGGCGCCGCCGAAGCCGCCGTCGGCGAGCCCGTTGCCGTCCACGGTGCCGAAGGTGAGCAGGTTCACGCTGCCCGCGAAGCGGATGCCGTTGTCGATGTTGCGGTTCTTGTTGCTGTCCTGAAAGTTCGCCCCGGCGTTGAAGTGGCACGAATTGCAGCGGCCGCGCTGCGGATCCATGAACGCCTGCCGCCCGTCCTCGCCCTCCGTGTCGAAGATGCGCACCTGCTCGAGGTTCAGGTCGTTCAGGCGACCCAGGCTGAGCTGAAACGTGCGCGTCAGATCGGATTCCTGCGCCGTCGGCACGCGGAAATCGACGTTCGGGCGGCGCGCCAGGTTCTTCGGGAAGTGTTGCTTGACCGCGCCCTCCAGGAACGCGCGCAGCGATCCGTCGCCGACGCCGTCACCGCCCCAGCCGGTGCGCTCGAGCGGCGGACTCGGCGTTCCGTCCGCCGGATCGCGCGCAATGGTCGTCGCCAGCGAGAGCACGTGCGACACGGAGCGAGAGACGAAGCGATTCGTGGGATCCTGAAAGCCGTCCACGTTCTCGAGAATGGCCGCGAAATTGCGCAGATCCGCGGTCTCGAGCTGAGCGAGCGCCGGGTTGGTTTCGAAGACGAACAGCGGATCGTTCGGGTTCGCGTCGTGCAGCGCCGCGATGAAGGGCGCATCCAGCGTCGTATTGTTGGCGACCGGGTGGCAGCTGCCGCAGGTGCGACCGTTGCCGTTGAACGTCTCGCGGAAGAAGATGTCCGCGCCGGCGCAGATCTCCTTCGTCACGAGCCCCGCGATCACGCGCGGGTCCTGCAAACAGATGTTGAGCCGATCCTGAGCGGTGAGACCGCTCGTCTCTTCCGAGAGCGTCTCACCGCCGAAGTCCTCGCTCCCGGCGCCCGAGCAAGCGGTCGAAAAGCCGACCACCGCCGCCAGAGCCAATAGATTGCCCGCCGCTTTCAGCATCGTCATGCAAGTTCTCCCGCGCGAAACGAGCGCCTTCTCCGGCGCTTGGTCGTCATTAGAGGGGAGATCCCCTCAAACCTTCGCCGGATCACAAAAAAGCGTTCGGCCCGGTAACCAGCGCTCGAGCTCCGCCGTAGCCGCCCCCATGACCTTGCGTACAGGCAACGCCGACCGCTCGGGGACACCGGCGTTCTGGACGCTGGTCAACTGCCTCTTTCTCTTCACCGCCTGCGGCGGCGACAATCAGGACGACGCAGGCGCGCGGGATCTGCTCGCGCGCCTCCAGGCGGAGGACTACCGAAGCTGGGAACGGGCCCCCGGCTGGCCTTCGCGCCAGGAAACCGGCGCGCCGCACGGTGACACGGTCGACATCTACGTGAACGACGTGATCGAGGGCGCCCTCCTCGCTGCCGCGCCGCTCGACCGCTGGCCCGAGGGCTCCGTCGTCGTCAAGGATGGTTGGGACGGCTCGGATCTCGAAATCGTCGCCGTCATGGAGAAGCGAAGCGACGGCTGGTACTGGGCCGAGTACGACGACGCGGGAGAACCCGACTACTCCGGCCACCCCGACATCTGCATCGATTGCCATCGGACCGGCAGCGACTTCGTGCGGGCGTTCCGGCTGCCCTGAGAAGGCCGTTGCGTTTCGGTTGTAGTCGGGTTTCGACTCCCGAACCTTGCCCCAAACCCACCCCCTCTTCGCCTGCCTGCCGCCGCCCGGCTCGGGTCCCGACGCCGTGCTCGAGGGGTTCTTGCGCTACGCGAGCGAGATCGGGCTCACCCTCTACCCGCATCAGGAGGAGGCGATCCTCGCCCTGATGGGGGACAGCCACGTGATCGTGCACACGCCGACCGGTTCGGGGAAGAGCCTGATCGCGACGGCGGTGCATTTCAAGGCGCTCGCCGAAGGACGGCGCTCCTTTTACACGTGTCCGATCAAGGCGCTCGTGAGCGAGAAGTTTTTCGCGCTCTGCCGCGAGCTCGGTCCGGAGCGGGTCGGGATGATGACGGGCGACGCCAGCGTGAACCGCGACGCGAGCGTGATCTGCTGCACCGCCGAAATCCTGGCGAACATCGCGCTCGGGGACGGCGCGGACGCGCCCGTGGACTACGTCGTGATGGACGAGTTTCACTACTTTTCGGACAAAGAGCGCGGCACGGCCTGGCAGGTGCCGCTGCTCACGCTGCCGCACGCGCGCTTCGTGCTGATGAGCGCGACGCTCGGCGACGTGAGCGCGTTCGAAGCGCTGCTCGCGCGGGAAACGGGCGTCGAAGTCGTGACCGTGCGTTCGGCGGTGCGGCCCGTTCCGCTCGAGTTCACCTACGAAGAGAAATTGCTGCAGGAGGCGACGCAGACCCTGGTCCAGAGCGGCCGCGCGCCGGTCTACGTGGTGAACTTCACGCAGCGCGGAGCCGCCGAAGCCGCGCAGAACCTGCTCAGCCTCGACTACTGCACGAAGGACGAGAAGAAGGCCATCGCCGAAGCGCTGCGCGGCGAAAGCTTCAAGAGCCCGCACGGCAAGGACATCCAGAAGCTCCTGCGGCACGGCATCGGCCTTCACCATGCGGGACTTTTGCCGCGCTACCGCCTGCTCGTCGAGAAGCTCTGCCAGCGCGGCTTGCTCAAGATCATCTGCGGCACGGACACGCTCGGCGTGGGCGTGAACGTGCCGATCCGCACGGTGCTGTTCACCAAGCTCTGCAAGTACGACGGGGAGAAGGTACGGCTGCTCGGCGTACGGGACTTCCAGCAGATCGCGGGCAGGGCCGGACGCAAGGGCTTCGACGAGCGCGGCTTCGTCGTCGCGCTCGCGCCCGAGCACGCGGTCGAGAATCTGCGGCTCGAAGCCAAGTCCGCTGCGCAAGGCCGCAAGAAGTTCGTGCGCAAGAAGCCACCCGAGTGGGGCTACGTGGCGTGGGATCGCGCGACGTTCGAGCGTCTGACGACCGGCGAGCCGGAGGCGCTCACGTCGCGCTTCGAGGTCTCGCACGGCATGCTGCTTGCCGTACTCGGACGGCCCGAAGGCGGCTGCCGCGCCATGAAGAACCTGGTCAAGGACAGCCTGGAACCGCGCGCCAAGCAGCGCCAGCACGGCAAGCGCGCCGTCGAGCTCCTGCGCTCGTTGTGGCAGGCCGGCATCGTCGAATTTCGCAGCGCGGCGGACGGCGGCGGCATCCGGCTGCACTCCGAGCTGCAAGAAGACTTTTCGCTCCTGCAAACGCTCGGCCTGTTCGTCGTGGACGCGATCGAGCGCCTCTCGCCCGAGAGCCCGAGCTACGCCCTCGACGTGCTCGGGCTCGTCGAATCGGTGATCGAGGATCCGGAACCGATCCTGCGCGCCCAGGTGGACAAGCTGAAGACGCAGAAGCTCGCCGAGCTCAAGGCGGCGGGCGTCGAGTACGACGACCGTATGGCCGAGCTCGAGAAGATCGAGCACCCGAAGCCGAACCTGGAGTTCCTGGAGTCGGCCTTTCGTGTTTTCGCCGCGGATCACCCCTGGGTCGCCCGCGAGTCGCTGCACCCGAAATCGATCGCCCGCGAGATGGTCGAGCAGCTCCAGCCCTTCGGCGGCTACGTGAAGGAGTACGGCCTCGCCCGCTCCGAGGGCCTCTTGCTCCGCTACCTGTCGGAGACGTACAAGACCCTCGTCCAGAGCATCCCCGACGCGTCGCGCACGCCCGAGCTCGACGACGTGACTCACTACCTCGGCGCGCTCGTGCGCGGCGTCGACTCGAGCCTGCTCGACGAATGGGAGCGCCTGAAGCATCCCGAGCAGCAGCTCGCGCCCGAGCAAGAGGAAGCGCCCGAGCTCGAGCACGACTTCACGCGTGACCGTCGCGCGTTCACCGCGCTCGTCCGCAACCTGATGTTCTCGCTGGTGCGCGCCCTCGCGGAACAGGATTACGAGTCGTTCCTCGACCTCGTGGAGCCGGCGCACGAACTTTCGGCGCCGGACATCGAGCGAACGCTGCGCCCGCTGTTCCAGGCCGGGGAGACGATCCGCATCGACGCGGACGCCCGCAATCCCCGACACCTCACGATCGAGACGGGAGACCAGGCATGGACGGTGCGCCAGGCGCTGCTCGCCGGCGAAGACGTCAGCGAGTACGCGATCGCCGGGCGCGTCGATCTGATCCGCTCGAGGGCCGAGCGAAGGGTGGTGCTCGTGCTCGACGGCGTCACGAACGGATGAAGGAGCGCCCGCGATGACCTTCGTCGTCACCGAGAACTGCCGCCACTGCCGCTACACCGACTGCGTCTCGGTGTGTCCCGTCGATTGCTTCCACGGCGACGCGGAGATGCTCTACATCGATCCGGTGGTCTGCATCGACTGCGGCGCGTGCGTCCCGGAGTGCCCGGTGGAAGCCATCTTCGACGAGGGCGGACTGCCCGCGGATCTCGAGCCCTGGCTCGCGATCAACGCCGAGAAATCCAAACACCTGCCCGTCGTCAACACCAAGGCCGAACCCCTCGGCACGGCCGCGGAGCGTGCCAAGCTGCTCGGCTACTCGGGAGACTGACCGCGGCGTTCCAGGGCGAGCGCGACGAAATTCGACATCAGGTAGGCGAAGGTCTCTTCGTCGCGGTTCCAGGTACGCGCGGGACCGCGGTGTTCGTGACAGATGACGCCGACCATCGCGCGATTGACCCAGATCGGCACGTCGAGCATCGACGTGATGCCGAGCGGCTTCAAATACGGCTCGGAGAAGCACGAGGTGCGCGGATCGGTGTGCGCGTCGTGCGCGGCGATGGTGCGCTCGGTCTTGAGCGCGCGAAAGTAGGCCGGAAAGTCCTTCGCGAAGAGCTCGGTTCCCGAGGTGTGCTTGCCGTTCTGGTGATCGTAGAGGTCGGCGCAACTGATCTTGGTACCCGCTTTGTCCGTGAACCAGACACTCACGCGATGCACGGTGAGCGCCATGCTCGCCGCAAGGTTCACGCGCCTGACGGTGTTGTCCACGTCGCCCAGGAACAGGCTCCGCTGCGCCATCAGGTCGAGGTACGTCATGAGATGCCGGCGCAGCGTCCGCGTCTGCTCGTCTCCGTTCGGGGCCGCGGCGACCTCGCGCGCGCCAGCACCGTCCCGCGTAGCGCCGTACTGCACGCGGATCGTGTCGAGGGCCTTCTGCGCGCGCGCCAGCATCGAGGCCGTGTCGTCGGAAGTGGCGGCCTCCGTCGAGGTGATCTGTGCCAGCGACGCCAGCCGCATCCTGGCCACGAGCCCGCCCAGCCGATCCGCCTCGTCGAAACACTCCTGGAGCCGCTTGCCCATGAAGATAGGCTATCACGACGAACTGCCGTGCTCGTCGCGCTTTCGAGGGGCAACTGCTGTAGAATTTCGCGGCACTCTTCGCGGCTCGGACCGACGCGGGCGACGCCGGGGCGACGGCTGCGACCGGTGCGGTGGCGGGACGGCGAGCGGTCGGAGGCGCACCCGCAGCACACCCCACAGCACGACGGTCGCGCCGAGCGCGCACACCGTCCGGCTCCGCTTCATTCGACTCCGATGACCGCCCCGAAACGATCCACGCACCAGAATGCGGCAACACCGCCCATCGCGTAAATCAGCCCGCGTTCGAGCCAGGCCTTTTCCAGGCGCAAGCGCCGCGCGAGCACGCGCACGATCGCGACCACGGCAATCGCCGCGAGTTGACCGAGCTCGACCCCGACGTTGAAGCACGCGAGCGCGAGCGGGACGTGACGCTCCGGCAACCCGATCTCGAGCAGCGCGGAGGCGAAGCCGAGCCCGTGGAGCAGTCCGAAGGCGAACGCCACCAGCCAGGGTGCGCGCCGCGTCAGCGAATCCGCCGGACGCAGGCACTCCGCGCACACCAGCACGATGGACAGCGCGATGACCGCCTCGACCGGCGGCGGCGGCAGGCTGACGACCCCGAGCACCGTCGCGGCCAGGCTCACGCTGTGCGCCAGCGTGAACGCGGTGACGGTCGCGACGAGCGGCGCGCCACCGCGCACCAAAAGCGCCAGCGCCACCACGAACAGCAGGTGATCGAAGCCCGTCACGATGTGCTCGACGCCGAGCCACGTGTAGTCGCGCACGATCGGCGTCAGGTTGCGGAGGCCGCCCGCCGGCACCCCGTACACCTGAAGGCTCGGCGTGCTCGGAGAGAGCACGCGCAGCAGGCGGCTGCCGTTTTGCCAATCGACCTGGACCAGGACGCGCGTGAGGGTGCCTTCGAGCCAGGGAAATTCGATCGTGCCCACGAGGCCGGAAGCGCCGCAGTCGAGGTACGCACCGTCGTAGCGACAGACGCTCGGAAAGACGGCGGGCGCCTTCAGCTCCTCGCGCAGCGTGGCCGAGCTTGCCTGAAAGCGCACGCGGAAGCGGCCGCTCGCGACCTCGTTGAGCGACAGCGACGCCGAGTCGAAATCGTGAGCCCAGGCCGTCTTCGCTCCGGCGAGCAGTCCGAGCAGGATCAGCGCGGCGGAACAGAGCCGCACGAGCCGGCGCGTTCGGGCGCGCAAGCCGCTGGTCTTCGCCGGAGTCACCGCCGCTCCTCGAATCGGTAGCGCTCCACCCTGCGCTGCGTGGCCCGCGCGATCGCCGCCTGCTCGCGAGCGAGCGTCCAGTCCGCGAGCAACAGCGGGCGGATCGCCTTGAAATCAGGCGTACCGCCTTCGACCGCCTTCACTCGCAGCAACAACAGCTGATCGCCGTGCTCGGCCCGCTGCCACTGCTCGAGCGGGAAGCGCGGAATCCGCTCGGCGAGACCCGCTCCGAAGACTTCGCGCAGCTGTTCGGTCGACATCCTGCGACCGAACAGGGGACGCGCCGACGTGGACGGGTTCTTGCCCTCCTTCAGGGCCTGCTCGTACTTCTCGAGCTCCGCGCTCACCGAGGGCGCACTCTTCGGGAAGCTCGCCCACTCGCACTCGTAGCGACGCTCCACTTCGTAGAGGTTCTCGTGAGTCGCGAGCCAGGTCCGGAGCTCGGCGTCGGTGGGTTCGTGTCTCGGTTCCTCGAGCGCCAGTCGCGCGCGCAGCTTGTCCGCAAGCACCTTGCGAACCGTCGCGTCGTCCTGATCGAGCCCCTCGCGCAGCGCCTCTCGATAGAGCACCTCCTCGTACTTCCACTCGCGAAGGGCCGTCTCGAGCTCCGCCGGGGTCGGCGGGCGATGATGGTGATCCTGGAAGCGCCGCGCGAGCTCCGCCTCCACGCCCCCGCTCACGACGATGACGCGCGGATCGCCGGCGACCGCGCGATGCACCACGAACAGCAGCACACCGATCACGAAGAAATGAACGACGGGTTCGCGCCCAAGCCGTTGCAGGCGGCTCTTCCAGGCGCCCTGGGCGGAGTTACCGGTGGCCACGGTCGTGCTCGGCCTCGCGGAGCCGCGCAGGCCCGCCGAATGAGGACGGTGAAATCTTGTAGCGAGGCGGGAGTCGTCCTCTCATTCTCGAACCGGGAGCCCCAATAGGCGGTCCAGAAATGTCGCGCCAAGGAGCGTGCGGGCGCTGCCGACCGTCAAGGAACGAGAAGAAAGCGCCGGAAACAAGAAGACAGATGCCCGGGGGCGTGTCTCAATCAGTGGGAACCGACCATAACCCATTCGCTGTGGCCGTAGCTCGGAGGCCGTCGTGCGTCTCAAATATCTAGCAAACTTCACCCTTCCCCTTTGCCTCGGCGTCGCCGCTTGCGCGCTGGAGGACGATCCCAACACCGGCGACGACGACGACAACGGTGGCTCCAGCGGCACCTCCGCCGGGACGACCGGAAAAGGTGGTGCGACGAGCGGAGCCGGCGGCAGCACCAGCGTTGGCGGCAGCGTCACGGCCGGGACCGGGGGCAAGGCCGCAGCGGGAATGGGCGGCACCTTTTCCCCGGCAGGCGGCGCCGCGGGAACCGGGACGGCCGGCAGCAGCAGCGGAGCCAGCGCCGGCGGTACGCCGAACACCGCCGGTACTTCGCCGGGC
>DASXWF010000207.1:0-3206 GCA_036503835.1 Polyangiaceae bacterium
CCGACCGCGATCGCCGCGATGCGAACACGCCGGCCGGCTGCAAGCGAAGCGTCGATCCTGCTCGTCTGGGTTTCGCTCTTGATCTCCACGCTGTGGCGTCCGGCCGGCGCCGGCACGCGGCGGGTGGGGCCGCGGCCGACGAATGCCTCGTCCACGTAGATCGAATCGGGGCCCGGCGTCTCGATTTCGAGCAATCCGTGGCCCGGGGGCAGCTCCATGCCGCTCGGCGGGTCGAGCTCTTCGCTCGTGAGCACCAGGACGGGGCCGCGCGCGACCGGCGGAGCCGGCACGGCGGCGCTCGCGGCGGGCTCCGCGTCGGTCGACTCGCGGCGCTCGCCGTTCGAGAACAACGGCAAGATGAGCCAGCTCGTCACGCCGAACGCCACTCCGCCGGCGAGCAACGTGCGAAACAACACGCTCATCCAGCTCTGCCGTTCACCGGCACGTTCGCGCCGCTTGCGTTCCTCGCGCTCTTTCGGGCGGATCGTCGGCAGTCGCGAAGGCTCGAGCGGTACGCCGAGTGACTCCGGGGCTTCGCCGCCGTCGTCCTTGTCGGGAGGGGGCTCCGAGCGCGCGGGTACCGCGGTCTTCGCCGGTTGGTGGCTCGAGACCGGGAACCCCGGCTTCTCCGGCGGTTCGGGCTGCGACGACGGCACGGCGGGCTCGGAGACCGGCACCGCCTCCGCGACCGGTGGATTGCCGACGCCCTCGAGGGTGCGCGCGGGACCGGGGCCGAAATCGAAGAGCGGACCCGTGAGCCCGTCCGCAGCAGGTGTGACTTGGTCGCTGAAGGGAAGCCTCGGTTCCGAATCCGGTGCCTCGCTGGACGATTCGGGCGAGGGCCCCGATGTGGGCTCGGAGCTCGGAGGGGCCACGTCGGCAGCGGCCTCGACGCGCTCGGGCGGCGGCGAGACTGCCTCGGTCGCGGGCTCGCCGTCCTTGGTGCTCGCGCCTGGCTCTGGCTCCGGCTCTGCCTCGACTGCTGCGGCGAGCCACGCTGCCGCATCTTCGCTGAGTGGCTCCGATGCGCTGGCGGGCTCGGCGGCCACGACGGGCGGCGGCACGCTCGAGACGAACGGCGCCGGATCGAGCTCGACGTTCGCGACGCCGTCACGCCGCGCGATGTCCGAGAGCACCACCTCGAGCAGCCGCGGCGCGACCGCCCCGGAGAGCACCAGCTCCGCCGGAGACTCGCCGCCGAGCACGCGCCGCGCCACGCCCGCCGCCGGCTCGGGAGTGCACGCGAGGTACGACTCCATCAGCTCGGCGTCCACGTCGAGCCGCCGCAACCGCACCAGCGACGAAGCGGAAACCGAGGCCAACCCTGCGCGCGCGCGGCGTATGGGCTCAGCGAGGACTTCGCGCAGCGGCCCGCTGACCTCGGCCCGCGCGGGCGACGAGTCCGGCTCCACGACGAAGCGCCCCGCCCCGGCCCCGAGCAGGCTTCCGAGCACGGCGGGACCTCGCACGAACTTCCCGTCGACCGAGCTGCGCGTGACCCCGACCAGCTGTCCGCGCCGGATCTGCGCCTCGAACAGATACGCCGCATCCCGCAGGGAAATCCGCACATCGCGCTCCTCGCGACACGCGAGCTCCAGAATCAGCCGCGGCGTGAGCCCGTCGAGCCGGCCGCGCACTTCGCCGCCGGCCGCCATCCGCTCCTCGACGCGCGCCCGCGGCCGGAGCACCTCGCGCACGCGTTCGACCACGGTCGATGCCGCGGCTTCCTTGCGCAGGTAGCCGTCCGCCGCGGCGCCGAGCTCGCGCACACGCTGCAGCAGGTCCTCTTTCCAGGACAGCAGAATCACCGGTACGTCCCGCACGGCGACGTCGCGCTTGATCTCGTGACAGAGCGAGAAGCCGTCGAGCTTCGGCATCAGCACGTCGCTGATCACCGCGTCGGGCCAGCTCTCGAACGCGAGCTCGAGCGCGCGCTTGCCGTCGTGAGCCTCGAGCACCTCGACGCCCACCGCCTTCAAAAGCCCGCTCAAAAACCAGACCACCGCTGGATCGTCGTCCGCGACCACAATCCGGCGCCCTTGCAGGGAAACCCCCGCTTCGCGCGTGCGGCTCGGCCCGCGGTCGCCCGCGCGGCGCTCCGTCAGCGCCGCCAAGGGAATCGCACCCTCCGGCCCGGCCGCCTCGAAGCGCAAGTTGCCGCTCGAACGCAGCGTCACGAGCTCGCGCACACGGGCGACGGCTCCCCAGACGGCCGCGAGCACGTCGTGGCCTTCCCCGAGCGCCACCGTCGCGTCCGGCGAACCCGAGTCCAGCGCGTCCACGAGCCCGCGCCGAAACTCCGCTGCGATGCGCTCCGAGAGCTTTTCGACCGAAAGCTCGCCGAGCGGCTCGCGCACGCCTCTGGGCTTGGCCGCGCGCTCGCGCAACACCTCCACGGTGCGCCGCAGCGTGTCGGGGCTGCACGGCTTCGGCAGCACGCGCGCGGCGCCGAGCTCGACGAAATGCGAGGTATTCTCGGCGTTTTCGAAGTCCGCGACCACCACGATCGGAACCGGATCGATCAGCGAGTCGCCGAGCGCGCGCGTCACGAACTCGCGAGCGCTCGGGTCGTCGCCGTCCACCACCACCACGTCGGGACCCGTCACGCGCGCGAGCTCGAGCGCGCGCCCGGCGTCACTCGCCCGTTCGCACTCGATGCGCGCCGTGCCCTCGCCCGTCTGGATGGCATCGCCCAGGGACTGCGGCCCGAGCACCAGCACGTTGAGCGGCCAGCCCTCCGGCAGGCCGCGCGCCCGGGATTCCGGGCTGCGCGTGGAGACCGGCGCCCCGAGCACGAGGGACGGCAAGAGATCGAGCGCGCGCGCCATCTCGTCGAGCGACACGGCCTTGCCCGCCTGCCCCTTGCGGACGGCCCGCTCCGCTTCGGCGAGGGCCTCGGCCACGCTCGCGAACCCCAGCACGCGAGCCGCGGATCCGACGGCGTGCGCCCGGCGCAGCAACCCGTTCACCCGGTCGGCGTCCCCGGGAGCCTCCTCCGCCTGGCGCAGCGCCTGGCGCAGCGCCTCGAGCCGGCGCGGGAGGCTCGCCACGAAGTCGGCGCGCGCATCCGCGAGACGAGCCGCTTCCTCGCGCGCTTCGGGCTCCGGGGGCATGCACCCGGCCGTAGCATACGCCCCCTGAACAGCGCGAAATTTCGGCTGAGAACGGGCACGTCGCCCCTCCCAGCCCGTACGCGTGCCCGTGCC
>DASXWF010000208.1:0-1943 GCA_036503835.1 Polyangiaceae bacterium
CCTCGGGCTCGGATCCGTGTACGATTTTCAGCGCTGACCGCCGCGCGACCCTTATCGGCTGCCCGAGGTCCGAGGACCGGGCTCATGACTCGGCGTCCACCAAGCTCGCGAACTGCCGATAAAGATCGCTGTACGCTCCGCCTTTCAGCAAGAGCTCGCGGTGGGTGCCGCGCTCCGCAATGCGCCCGTGCTCGAGGATCAGCACTTCATCGGCGTGGCGGATCGTGCTCAGGCGGTGCGCCACGACGAAGCTGGTGCGCTCCTCGAGCAAGCGGGCCAGCGCCGTCTGGATGCGCGCTTCGGTGACCACGTCCACCGAGCTCGTCGCTTCGTCGAGCAGGACGATGCGCGGCTCGGCGAGCATGGCGCGCACGAAGCAGACGATCTGCCGCTGCCCGAGCGAAAGACCGCCGCCTCCCTCGCCGACCTCGGTGTCGAAGCCGCGCGGGAGCGCTTCGATGAGATCGAGCACGTCGAGCGAGCGCGCGGCCTCGCGGACCTCGACGTCGCTCGCGCCCGGCTTGCCGAAGCGGATGTTTTCGAGGACGCTGCCGGTGAAGAGGAAGTTCTCCTGGGTGACGCTCGCGATCTGGCGGTGGAGCGACTCGGCCGTGACGCCGGCGAGGTCGTGACCGTCCACGAAGACCGCGCCCCGCGTCGCCGGGTAGAGCTTCGCCACCAGGTTCATGATCGTGGTCTTGCCGCCACCGGTATGACCGACGAGCGCGAGCGTGCGACCGGGCTCGACGCCGAAGCTCAGACGATCGAGCACGGTTCGGCCAGGCTCGTACTCGAAGCTCACGTCGCGGAACTCGACGTGACCGCGAATGGCCGGAAGCGGCTTCGCGTCGGGCGCGTCCTGCCACTCCGGCTGGCGGTCGAGCAGCGAGAAGACCCGCTCGGCGCCGGCCATCGCGGTGAGCGCCTGGTTGTACTGGGTGCCGAGCAGCGGAATCGCGTGGAAGAAGGCGTTCGAAAGGAACAGGAATTGGATGACGGCGTCGAGCGGAACGTGGTGGCCGAGCGCCTGGTAGCCGCCCACGACCAGCAGGATCGCGAGGAAGACTTGGCCGTTGAGCTCGAGGAGGGGTTGAAAGACGGCCGACTGTTTGGCGGCGCCGTAGTTGTAGCGAGAGTGGTCGCGGATCAGCTCCTCGAAGAGCTCGCCGTTCACGTCCTGCCGTACGAACCCCTGGATCTCGCGGATGCCGCCGACGCTCTCCGCCAGCGTGGCGGTCACGCGGCTGAAGCTCTCCTGTTGTGCGCGGTAAGCGCGGCTCAGACCGACGCGGAAGTAGCGCACGATCGTCCAGAGCACGGGCGCCATCACGAGGACGATCAGGAACAACAGCGCGTCGTAGACGAGCATCAGCACGGCCGAGACCACCAGGTTGCCGAGTTGCACCGTGCTGACGAACGCCACGTCCTGAACGCCGATGCGAACCACGTCGACATCGGACGTGATCCGGCCGATCAGCTTTCCGACCTGCGTACGGCGGAAGTAGCCGATCGGCATCGCCAGCAGGCGAGCGTAGATGTCGCGCCGCAAGTCCTGCACGACCGACTCGCCGAGCTCGAGCGCATAACGCGCGCGGAAGACGAAGCAGGATTCGGTGACCGCCACCAGGCAGAGCAGCCCGAGCACGCCGTGAACGGTGCCGGGAAAATCGTGCCGAGCGATCGGACCGCTGATGACCGACGCCGTAGCCCAGGTGACGAGCGGCAACTGCACGGCCCGGAGCAGCACGAAGAAGAGCAGGCGGTTCCGCAAGCGCGCATGCGGGGCGGTGTACGCGTAGAGCCGCCGTATCAGACCGAAGTCGAGCGGGCGCTGACCGGCGCTGGGCGGCGCTGGCTTCACGCGCGCTGCTCCCGGGCCGCGAGCAACGTCGCGCTCTCGGCGTCGGCCGCCTGGAGTGCTGCCGCTCGATGGTAGAGGCCGC
>DASXWF010000209.1:0-1722 GCA_036503835.1 Polyangiaceae bacterium
GGAACGTTCCGGTCGAACGGATTCCGGCGGCGCGCGGCCTCGCCTACCCGGACATCATCGAGGCGGCGCTCGAGCGGAAGAGTCGCGCGCTCTGGATCATCGCCACCAACCCGATCGTCTCGTTCCCCAATCTGGGCGCGCTGACGCAGGCGCTCGAGGGGCTCGAGTTCCTGGTCGTGCAGGACGGCTATCACCCGACGCCCACCTCCGAGTTCGCGCACCTGATGCTGCCGGCGGCGATCTGGGGTGAGAAGGACGGCACCTACACGAACTCGGAGCGCCGGGTGAGCCGCGCCACGAAGGCGGTCAACCCGCCCGGCGAGGCGAAGGCCGACTTCGACATCTTCCTCTCGCTCGCCGGCGTGCTCGGCGTGCGCGGCGAGCTGTTTCCCGGCTGGACGAAGCCGGGCGATGCCTTCGAGGAGTGGAAGAAGGTGTCGGCCGGCCGGCTGTGCGACTACTCGGGCATGAGCCACGAGCTGCTCGACGAGCACAGCATCCAGTGGCCCTACTCGCTCGACCAGGAGCGCGATCCCAAGGCGTACGCGCGGCTGTACGAGCGCGGCGGCTACCGCAGCGACGACGGCAAGGCCCGCTTCTTCGTGGTCAAGAGCGAGCTGCCGCCCGAAGAGCCGTGCCCCGACTATCCGTTCATGCTCAACACCGGTCGCACGGTCGAGCACTGGCACACGCGCACCAAGACGGGGCGCGTGCCGATCCTGGAGAACGCCGCGCCCGAAGCCTGGCTGGAGATCAACCCCAAGGACGCGGAGCGGCTGGAGATCGCCAACCACGACTGGGTCTGCGTCGAGAGCAGGCGCGGCAAGGTCGAGCGCGTGCGCGCGCGCGTCACGTCGATCGTCGGGCCCGGCCATGTGTTCATGCCGTTCCACTTCGCCGAGACCAACGCCAACAACCTGACGCTCGACGCGGCCTGCCCGATCTCGCGCGAACCGAACTTCAAGCAAGCGGCCGTGAAGGTGGAGCGCGTCCGCCTCTGAGGCACCGCGCCGGCCGCGCGCCTGCGCTCAGCCGGAGCTGATCGGTCCGGTGCCCAGCGGCAGCTGCATCGGCGACCACTGGAAGTTGTCGATGACCACGGTCGAGTCGAGCAGCGGATCGCCATTGTCCCAGAGCAGGATCCGGATCGTGATCAGCTTGCCCGCAGGCACCGGCACGCTGGTGTGCAGCCAGCCGGTCGAGGCGCCGCCGATATCGCGCTCGTCGGTCTGCTGCGCTGCGCAGGTCGACTCGCCTTGATCGAAGCCGGTATCGGCGAGCAGGGCGGGACCGAGCGTGCATTCGACCGGTCGCTGCGCGCGGCCGCGCTCCGCTTGCCGGCAGACCGAGAGCAGCCCCGAGTTCACGCCGACGGGATCCCCCTGCGCGTCGAACAGCACGTTCCTGCCGGGAAACTCGTCCCTGGCCGGCGGGGGCGTGTCGTCGTCCTCGAGCCCGTCGGGCGGCGGATCGACCAGGACCACGAAGAAATCGTTGAACGCGCTGCAGAGGTAGTCGGGATACTCGTAGGTGAGAAAGAGTGAGTCGAACGAGAAGGACTGGGCGTTGCTGGGCGCCCGCAAGACCAGCTCGAGCATGACGTCGTTGTAGGCGGGCAGCGCGCTCGAATTGACGTCGTCGTCGCACTGGCTCGAGTCTTTCGGATAGCCCGGCGGGGGCTTTCCCCCGCTCGTCCATTCGCCGCCCACGGGCACGGACTCG
>DASXWF010000210.1:0-2759 GCA_036503835.1 Polyangiaceae bacterium
GGCTCGAGCCGGCCGTCGGCGGCGGTGCGGGCGAGCTTCAACCCGATCGATTTCATCCAGATGATCTGCATGTCCGGCGCTTCGCAGGTCGTGGTCGTTAGCCAGGACGGGGCCGACACGGGCGTCATCGAGCTCCGCGGCGGTGACGTCTGGACGGCGTTCGACGGGCTCGGCGTGGGGGAGGAGGCGTTCGCGCGCCTGATCCGCCCGGAGATGCGCGCACGCATCGGCCCTACGAACGGCTCGACCAAGGATCGCACCATCTTCAAGGGCTTGAACGAGCTGATGCTCGAGTCGCTGCGCCGCATCGACGAGGGTGAGGTGGAGCTGCCGCCTCCGCTCTCGGCAACGCAGGTCGAGGTCGCGACCTCGTCGCCGGAGCAGATCGCGCAGCACGTCACCGAGCTCACGACCGAGGCCCGGCGCCTCTTGATGGAGCGAAACTACGACGAGGCCGCCCGCGCGCTCGTCAAACTCTCCGAGCTCGATCCGGCATCGCACCTGGTGCGGGCCAATCTGGAACAGCTGCGCAGGCTCGGATTTCCGAAGTCAGGTTCGAACGAGAAATAAGGGGATGGGTCCGACATGACACAGACCATCGCATTTGCCAGCCTCAAGGGGGGCGTCGGCAAGACCACGACAGCACTCAACTCCGCTTACGCGTTCGCGCGCCGCGGCGCGCGAACACTGCTCATCGATACCGATCCGCAGGGCGCCATCGGCCTCTCGCTGGAGGGCGTCTCCGAACGTCCGGGGCTCGCCGCGAGCGTCCAGAACGGCGGCTCGCTGCCCGAGGTGGTGAAGACCCGGCTCGCCGAGCTGCACCTCTTGCCCGTGGGGCACGTCGACGCGACCGAGGTCGACCGTTTCGCGCACGACGCGCGCGCGACGGACGTGCTGAAGCGCATCGTCGATCGCAACGCGCCGGACTACGACGTCGTGATCTTCGATACGCCGGCGGGGCTCGGCGGCATGACGCGGCTCGTGCTCGAGACGGTGGAGAACGTCGTGGCCGTCGTGCAGTGCGAGCCGCTCGCGCTGCGCGCCCTGCCGCGCTTGCTCGAGCTGCTCGCGAGCCTGCGCGAGTCGGGCAGCCAGTGCTCGCTGCTCGGCGTCGCCAGCAACATGGGCTCGTTTCGCGATCCGGTGATGCTCGCCTGTCTCGAGGAGCTCTGGTCGCTCTACCGCGATCACGTCTTCGAAGCGGCGATCCCGCGCGACAATATTTTCCTGCAAGCGAGCCGCGCGGGGGTACCGCTCGGACTCTTGAGCCGGCGTCCCCCGCCGGCCGCGGCGGTGTTCGACAGTCTGGTCGCCGAGATGGAGGGACGTCTCGGCATCATGGAAGGAGGCGAGAGTGATGGACCGATCCGTCTCGTGGACTGACGCAAAGAGCGTCGCGCTCCTGTTGACGCGGGTCTCGGGGGTCTCGCGGCCGTCGCGGCCGGGGACGCGCGCGGCAGCGCCGGTGGCCGCGCCGCCGCCCGTGCTCGTCCAGCCCAAGCCGCCGGAACCGAAGGTCGTGCCGCGTCTCGAGCAGAGCTCGGACAACCCCTCGGATCGGCTCGACACGTTGATCGCCTGGACGCTCGACCACTTCAAGTGCACGGGCGCCTTCGTCGCGGACGACAACGGCCTCACGCTGGCCGCGCACGGCGTCTCGGAGGCGCACGTCTCGCTCGTGGGGCCGCTGCTGTCGGCGCTGGTCGGTATCCGCTCGATTCCCGGCATCGACGCGAGCACGGGCGCCCTCTGGCTCGGTGAAAACATGATGTCCTGGGTCGAAGCCAAGAACGAGCGCGGCGGGTTCTGCCTCGGCGCCGTGGGGGAAGAGCCATTTCCCACGCGCGCCCTGGAACAGATGAAGGACGCGCTCGAGACCACCGTGCGCGGGCTGTGAGCGAAGGCCCGGCACGACCACTTCACTTCACTCGAAGAAACCGCCTCACCAACTGGAAGAATCACGATGGATACCAAAGCCCTGGAGCTTGCAGTTCAAGATCTCCGCAACATCCTCCGCGACGGTCTGATCGCCACGGACATCTGGGATCGCGGCGACGGCCTCTCGCTCGCCGGATACAACCAGCAGCCCGTCGCGGTCGCGCTGTTCACGCGGATCACGTCGGAGCTCGAGAGCTCGCTCGTCGATTCGAACTTTCCGCCGCTCGCGCGCTACTACCTGCTCGACATGGCGGGCAACCACACCGCGTGCGTGATCAACCACGGCACGCTGCTCCAGGGCATGCTGGTCGACAACAAGCGAGCCAACCTCGGCATCCTGATCTCCGTCGCCATCCCGCGCATGCTCGACGCCGTAGCCCGCGCCAAACCCCGCTGACCCCGCGCGTGTTTGCGCCTGGCAGGTTGCGTTTCAAAAGGTTCAGGCGACACGGGGGCGAGTTCGCTGGCTTCGGCGGTTGTTTAGCCGCCAAGGCCGCCAAGAGCCGCCAAGAGCGCCAAGGGGTTTGGGTTCGGAACGAGCGACCCAGCACTCGGATGGCAACGCGGCGTTTCCGTCGCGCGCGGCGAGCGACTCAACAACAAGAATCCGCTGGCGGCCTTGGCGCTCTTGGCGGCCTTGGCGGCCCAACAAAACCTATCCAGACGCGAAGACCAATCTGGTCGTCGAAGATCAACCTGGGCGCCAACGCTTAGTTTTTACGCTTCGTGTAGCCTTCGGGGAGTTCGTAGGAGGGGCGGTCGATGACGTCGTTGCGGTCGGGGCCGCAGTCTTCGAGGAAGGTGATGTGCGCGGCCTC
>DASXWF010000211.1:0-5337 GCA_036503835.1 Polyangiaceae bacterium
TGATGGGCCCTGCTTCGCAGGGCGTGCCCCAATCTTCTCGCTGGGGCTTTTGCCCCAGACCCCGCGTCCGCTACGCGTCCGCCTAGAGCGACAAACGGTTTGATCCTAGTCGAACCACCTGGAAAGAGTGACGAGCGAGGGTGGCCGCGTGGGGGGCGGCTCCGCCGAACTTGCTTCGGCGGAGGGGGGCGGCGCGTGCCGCCCCCATGAACAAGGCTAGAACGAGCAGTCCAAGCTGATCGGCGTTCTAGTGCAGCTCTTCTCGAAATTGATCTCATCTCACTCCCGCTGCACTAGTCGAGCCGCCTCCCGAACACCAGGCGGATGAAGCCGCGCCAGGGCTCGAGCGTCTTCGTACGATGGAGCACCTCTTCGGCGCGCTCGTTGTCGAAGCCGTTCGGGTCGAGCAGGAACGAATTGACGAGCTCGCCCGCGAACGCGCGCCGCGCGCCCACGAACAGCTCGATCTCCCACGAGTTCTTGGCGAACAGCCGCGCGCCCAGCTCGACGGGCGTCGCCGACGCGAGCCAGAAGTGATCCTCGAGCCTGGCCTCGACGTGGATGCCCACGCCGTAGCTGAGCTCGATCCCGAGCACCGGCACGTAGCCGCGCAGGCCGATGCAGCCGAGGAAGCGCGTATCTTCGTAGCTCTTGCCGCTCGGCTTCAGCATCACGAGCGCATGCGGCCCGAGCGCGCGCCAGCGGAACATCACGGACAGCCCGAACAGCTCGTCATGGCTGCGCGAGCCGCGCCCGTACTCCTCGAGCGCGACTCCCACGACCCAGTAACTGTCTCGCTCCGGGCTCAGGGCCGGCGGCAGAATCGGCCCCGAAAAGCGCCCGTCGGCCGTGGCCGGTTCCGACTCCTCAGTGAGCGATGCGGGAGCCGGGCCCGCGGTCGGGGTCGCGCCGGCCACCGCGAGGGCGAGCGCGATCGGCGTCAACGCGGCCTCGGAGGGCTCGGAACCGCGCGCTCGCAGATCAGCGTGAGCCTGGCGATGGGAAAGGCCACGACGATCCAATAGTCGGTGAAGAAGTCGAGCTGCGCGTGCGAAATTCGCTGGCACTGATTGCGCCGCCGCGCTCGCTCGAGCAGCACCGCGTAGTGATCGGGCTCCGTGAGCGTGACGAGCCCGGCGATCATCAGCCCGCTGTCTTCCTCGGTGACGAAGCCCGCGTCGGGACGCGGCGGAGCGCTCGACCCGACGGAGAGCGCCTGCTTGCTGTGATAGAAGGTGCACGAGCTGGTCGCGATCGCGACCAGACAGGCGAGCCGGTGAATCGATTGTCCGTTCATCCTCGGTAGAGCTCTGGTGGCAGCCAGCGGCGAAGCGCTCGTTCGAGCGCAGGCCTGCTGCGGAGCGAGCAGCGTCCGACGAGCTCGCGGGTTGCGTTGTCCGGACCGAGAGCGGTCTCGGGCCAGGGTTCTCGGCTGGCGAGCGCGGCGAGCAGGTCTTCGAGCAGCGCGCCCGCTTCGGGTTCGGTTCGAAAGAGCTCCGCGGCGAGGACCCAGCCGAACCGATGCGCGTCGAACGCCGCCGGCAACGCCAGGCTCGCCCACTCGGAGGGGCCGATCGCGGGCGGCGCCGACAGGTCGCGGAGCTCCTGCCCCGCGATCCCGACCCGCGGCGACCCCGAAACCGCCGCCGCGAAGTAGTCGGCGACCGCTTCGTCCACCGCGAGCAGCAAGCGCTCCGCCGCTCCCGAGCTCGGCCGCACTCCGTGCGCGCGGACGTGACCGAGCTCGTGAAGCCAGACGCTCAGCGAGCCGTCGCCTTCGCTCGGCGCTGGCGGCGAGCCCGCGACGAGTAGCTCACCCGTCGCGCGATGGACCTCGACACGCTGGGGGACGGGCGTGCCGCGCTCGAGCGCCGGATCGACGTGGAGCACGAGCGCGCTTGGCCGCAGGGACGGGGGAACGCGCGTGAGCGCGGCAACCGCGCTGCGGAACGAGCTCGGCGCTGCTCCGCAGTCGAGCGGTGCGCCGTTCTGGATGCGCGGCTTCGAAACCTGCGAACCGAGACGCGCCGTCACGCCGAGCGAGCGCGCGGAAGCGCAGAGCCTGCTCGAGTCGATCTCGTGCTTGCAAGCGTCGAGCGTCGCGCCCGACGAGAGCAGTCCGAAGAGGCCGAGAGTGCGCACGAGTCGGCTCACGTTTCGGTGTCCTCACACAGACGAAAGTGACTCGTCACGTACGCGTCGAAATCGGGACTCAGGATTTCTTCGGCGGAACCCTCGAGCTCGCCCACGCTGCGCGCGACGGCGCGGTGGACCATTCCGAGGTAGTCGCGCGTGGCGAGGCGCGCGCGCTGCGCGGACCCGTTGAGGCAGGTTTCGACCTCCTCCCTGCCGGCGGGTTCGTGGCAGTCGCGGCCCTCGCGGTAGATGGAATCTTCGGTCGTCGTATGCCCGATGGTGTCGACTTCTCGCCCGCCGTGGAACGTGACGCCCGTGTCGTCCGCGCCCTCGGCGCGCTCGATGTACGCCTTCACGTCCTCGATGCAGTCCTCGCGTTCGCCGTCGCGGATCGAGTGTGCCTTGCTGAAGGAGTCCTGGATGATGTGCGTGGCGCGCCCGAACAGAGCGAGGGCTCGGGAACGCTCGTGCGCCCAGCGTCCCACTCCCTCCACGCTGAGGCGCCGGATCTCGGCGACCGAGTCGGCGACCGCCTCGCGCGTCGTGTTCACGTCGCTGAGCAGGAAGTGGAGCTTCTGATTCTCGGGGCGGTCGGTGTATTCGGCGATCGCCTGGACGTACGCGACGGGGCTCGCGTTCAGCCGAACCAGGAGCTCCAGGGGCCAATCGACGCGCCGGTTGCCTTCGGCGATCTGGAGGAGCTCGCTCGAGGGGAAGCGCTGACTCGCCTCCAGATCTTCGTTCCCGAAATAGGTGATCCACTCGTGGCCCTGGAAGAAGCTGGCCTTGGTGAGCACGCAATCGCCCTTGGAGAAGAAGGCGAGGTTCGCCTCGCCTGGCACGCAGAGCTCGGTGCAGGCCGTGAGCGCGCCGGCCAGGCCGAGCAGCGCTGCGATTTCCAGGCGTCGCACCATGCCGGCACGAGGTAGAGGAGTCTGCGCAAGACGGCAAGCCGCCGGTCGGGGCCGCCCGAGCCGTCACCCGTCCGGGTGCCGCTCAGCAACCGTCTTCGTAGGGGGGGCTCGTCGTCGGAAAGCCGCCGCCGCTGATGCCGCCGCCGGTTCCTTTGCTCGGCCCGCCGCCCTTGCCGCCGCCCGTTCCGGTTTCGACGTTGCCGGTCCCACCCGTGCCCGTGCGTCCACTACCACCGCCCGATCCAGCAGCGCTTCCCGCTCGCCCGCCCGTGCCGGCCGGGGCTTCGCCGCCGCTCCCGCCGGCATCCTCGCCGGCTCCGCTCGACCCTGCCTCTGCCGTGCTCTCACCCGAAGCTCCTGCATCCGCGGGGGCCTGCGCCTGGCGAGCTACGCCGCGCGGCTCCATACATCCGGAGTTGCCCTGGCAGGCGGGCGCGGCGAATGCCGCTCCCAGGAGACCGATCGCGCCGAGCGTCCCAAGGTGCGCTGCCGGGAGCGGCCGCGTTGCGCGCGGGCGTGGACTCGTCGAAGCGGGCTCGAAAAACTCCACCCGGCGCACCAGGCGGGCAAGTTTCGCCAGATCCGCGCGCGAACGCAAATGTAGCGACCGCGGCCGCCCCGCGCGCGCGTCAGGCCGCGCTCGTCGCGTGTCCTCCGGCGGCAGCGCTCGTACGCGCCGGCTCGGCGGTGTTGAAGAGCGGCGCGTAGACGGCGCGCTCCGTCCACGCCACGTACAGGCCGAGGGCGAGCGTCAGCAGCGGAAGTGCGAGCGACGCCGGTTCCAGGAACAGGTGAAAGGCGAGAATGTTGACGACGACGGGGGCGAGCAGCGTCAGAGCAAACGGCACCGCCCGCCCCGCGAGCAGCAGGAGACCGGCGACGAGCTCGGTGCCCTTGATCAGCGGGAACATGTAGCCGGTCGCGGCGAGGGCACCGAGGAACGCGCCTGCCGCTCCTCCGTGCGGTGGTTGCGGAATGAAGTTCAGAAAGCCGTTCAGACCAAAAACGCTGAAAAGCAGCCCCAGCGTGATACGGGCCGCCAGCTTCCCCTTGTTTTTTCGATGATTCATGGGTTCCTCCGAGAAAATCGGTGTCCCCAGAACCTAATTGTTGTCGCCCAGAGAACTAGGCTCTTGTCAATGAACAATCGGTTGCTACTCTAGCAACAATGGACCTGAATCTCGTCACCGCCTTCGTGAAGGTCGTCGAGGCACAGAGCTTCACGGCCGCAGCGAAGGTGCTCGGTCTGCCCAAATCCTCGGTGAGCCGTCGCGTGAGCGAGCTCGAGAAGGAGCTCGGCGTGCCGTTGCTGCTTCGCACCACGCGCAAGCTCTCGCTCACCGAAGCCGGGCGCGCCTATTTCGAACAAGCCGGGCGCGCTCTGACGGGACTCGAAGCAGCAGCCGAAGCCGCGGCGGGCATGGACAGTGAGCCGCGCGGCATCGTGCGTCTCACCGCGCCGGTGGACGTCGCGGTCATGGGCCTGGCCGAGTTGCTCGAGGAGTTCGCTCGCCGCTATCCGGAGATTCACGTCGATCTCGCGATCGCCACGCGCCCGATCGATCTCGTGGCGGAGGGCTTCGACCTCGGCATCCGCCAGACCGTCGCGCACGACGCGAACCTGGTCGTGCGCCGCGTCGGCTGCGCGTCGCTCGGACTGTTCGCCGCGACGACGTACCTCGAGCGGCGCGGCCGCCCGCGCGCGGTCGCGGAGCTCGCCGAGCACGACGCGGTGCTCTTTCGCGGTCACGGCGGCAAGGCCCTGTGGCGGCTCGAGGGGCCGGGCGGGGAGATTTCGACGGTCGAGGTGTCCGGTCACGTCAACGCGGACGAGATGCTCTTCGTTCGCCAAGCGGTGGGCGCGGGACTCGGCGTCGGCCTGCTTCCCGTGCTGGTGGAGAGCGCCTGCCCCGAGAAGAAGAAGGGAGAGCCGCTTTCACGCGTGCTCCCCGACTATTCCGTGGCAGGCGCCGATCTCACGATCGTGACCCCGAGCGGTCCGAAGCGACCGAAGCGCGTCACCCTGTTGCGCGACTTCCTGGTCGAGCAAATGGGCCAGCGCTGCACGACCAAAGGGCACGCCTGAAACGGGCTGCTCCAGTTGGGCTATCGTAGGGGCATGCGGGGCCCGGCGCTCGACTTTCGACATCTCTTCGAGGCCTCACCGGACATTCTGCTCGTTCTCCTGCCGGACGCGCCCCGCTACACGATGGTGGCCGCCACGGACGCCCGGCTGCTCGCGACGCACACGACGCGCGAAGAGACGCTCGGGCGAGGGCTCTTCGAG
>DASXWF010000212.1:0-2604 GCA_036503835.1 Polyangiaceae bacterium
GACGACGACTCGGTCACGTTCCTGCTCGGACCGGAATACTTCTGCGGCGGGGGCGACGTGGACGATTCGGGCGGCATCCCGGGTGACCCGCCGGAGCCCATGCTCGATCCCGCGTGCGTGGCCGAGGCGCAGCAGCGGCAACCGCGCCTGCGTCTGAGCTCGCCGGCCGAAGACGACGTGGACGTGGAGCTCCTGCTCACGGCCGAGCGCCGCCACGTGGTCACGCTCGAGCTCCACCACGATCACCTCGCGGTGGTCGCGGATCTCGCCGAAATCAAGGCCGCGCTCGACGCCGCGGGCGAGGACGCGGAGAACCTCGTGTCGCTCGACGGGAAGGTCTCGCTCGCGCTTTCGCGCAACGCCGAGCGCGACTACAGCGTGACGGCGAACGTCCTCGAAGAGGTGGTGGTGGTGGGCAGCGACGACGGCGGGCAGATGCGCTTCTCGCTGGGCGAGAGCGTCCCCACCGCCGAGCTCCGCCTCGACGGCAATGCGCGCCGCATCACTGGCACGATCGACGCCGGCCGCTTCACCGCTTCGGGTCCGCTCAACGCCTTCCGCGACTTTTTCGACGGCGGCACCGAGTACGACGACCTCGGCAACCCGCTGCCCGAGAAGACGTACACCGGCGACATCGAGCTCGTCGTCGCCGGCCTGGAAGCGACGGCGAGCTACGACGGCGCGACCGATCAGCTGAGCCTCGGCGGTTTTGGAATAGGGGATGCGAGCAGCACGCTGAAGTGGAACGGCATCACAGTCGCTCAGCTCGACCTGAACGCCGCCGCGGGCCGTCACTTCGATCTCGGAATCGAAAGTCCTGCCACGGGTGGGCCGATCCTGACGCTCTCGCCGAGCTTCGACCTGTCGATGCTGCTGAATTTCGCTCCGCTCGCGGACCAGCTCGGCGAGGTCCCGGCGTACGTGCTGAACGACACCCTGCGCATCTTCTTCGCAGGCGAAAATCCTCGCGTGCAGGTGGCGGACGACCAGTTTCGCGTCGTTTCCGGCACGCTGGAGCTCACGAGCTCGAGTACGCCCGAAGCGAACGTGAGCGTCGCCGCGGGGATGTGCCTCGTGGAGGTCGACCCGCCGGTCTCGTCCCACGAGCTGCTCGGCAGCCTGCAGGCTTCGGCCTGCGTGGCCGAGTAGCCCGCACGCAGTGCTCTCAGGGCTTCGAGGTGTCCTCGAGCAGCGCCGCGGGAACGGGGTCTCCGTTCAACGTGCCGAGAAACGCACGAAGATCGCTCTTCTCGATCGCGGTCAGGCCGAGCGGCACGATGGCCGGGTCCTTGACGGCGGGGCCGGTCACGCTGCCGCCACCCTGATCGTAGAAGTCGATCACTTCTTCCAGCGTTTCGAACTGGCCCGCGTGCATGTAGGCGCCCGTGCGCGCCACGCCGCGCAGGCTCGGGGTTCGGAACGCGCCGCGGGCGGTGTCCGGCATCGGGTTGGTGAGCCCCGCCAGGCGATCGGTGCCCGTGTCGTCGCTCCAGACGCTCGAGGTGTTGAAGCCCGAGCCGAGGGCCGAAGCGGCGTCCGGGAAGCGGCCGTCGTCGCTCGCGACGACGTTCGCGGGAGAATGCGGCACGCCGAGGTTGTGGAAGCCGTCGTCCGAGAAGTTTCGGCCCGAGTGGCAGCCCGCGCAGCCCTTCTGCAGGAAGACGCGGTAGCCGCGCTGCTCTTCGGCGGAAAGCGCGCCCGTCCCCGCGACGAAGCGATCGAAGGGTGACGCGCCGGACACGAGCTTGCGCTGGTAGGCCTCGAGCGCCTTGCCGAAGTTCACGAGGATGCGGTTGGCCTTGGCGCGCTGCGCGTCGTCGAGTTGGGTTTCCCACACGCCGTCGTTGGTCGAGACGGGTTTGCCTTCCGCGGGCAGCGCGCCGATGTCGTCGCCCAGGGGGGCGCTCGTGAAGACGGCGTCGTACTCCGCGCGGTACTTCGTGAAGAGCACGCGCACGAGCTTCAAGCGGCTGCTGTTGAAGATGCGCGCGTTCTCGAGGACCGCGATCGGCAATCCCCAGGGTGCCTCGAAGCGACCGCCCCAGTTGGTCCAGCGGTAGCGCGCGCTGTCGACGACGGCGGGCGCGTTTCTGAGGTGCGCGCTCGCGCCCATCGAAACCTCGAGGCCTTCGAGACTGAACGGCCGATCGTCGGCGAGCGCGCCGCTCGACGAGTGGCAGGAAGCGCAGGAAATTTTCCCGGTGGCGCCGATCGCGCCGAGGTCGCTCGCGGCCGTCAGCGCGCCCGAGTAGCTCTTTTCGAAGAACAGCATCTGCCCGAGCGCGGCCGCACCCTCGTCGTCGGCGTAGGCGTTCGTGGGATCGGCGGGGACCGGCGGAGGCGGCGACTGCAGCGCGGCCGCGGCGAGCTCCTCGTCCGTCAGGAGGATCGCCGCGCCGCCTGCTCCGCTCGACCCGCCCGTAGCCGACCCGGAGTCACCACCTTCGCCCGAGCCGGAGCCGCCGCCCTCGCCGGCGTCACCCGCCGGAGTGGTTCCGGCCGCTCCGGCGCTCGCGCCGCCCGCTCCCGCGCCGGAGCCGCCACCGGCTGCATCGGTTCCGCCTTCGCCCGCGCCGTGCTCGCTGCCCGCGCTCCCGGCGCGCG
>DASXWF010000213.1:0-1937 GCA_036503835.1 Polyangiaceae bacterium
GCTCGGCATCGGCGGGAGCATGGCCGACACGCTGCGGCCGGCGCGCGTCTGCTTTCCCTGATCCGCCGTCCCCGCTCTACTAGCAGGATGCTGAGAAACGCCGAAGGCGTTCTCAGCGTCCTGCCCCGCGCCAGCGAGCGAAGCGAGCGAGCCCGCGCCCGAGCCCGCGCCCGGTCTTTTCTACGGCCCGCCGCGGAAGCTCGGCTTGGTCATGCGCACGAGCATGGCGACGATGCGGTCCAGGAGCTCGCGCGCGGCGCGGATCTTGTCCTCAGGGCCGTGGCCTCGCCGTAGCACGATGTGTAGGATCGCGGCAGCTTCGGTCGCTGAGCGGCGCGCGATTCGATAGAAGCGACACTTCTCGTCGACGCTGAACTCGCCGGCGCCCTCGGCCACGTTGAGGACGATCGAGGTCGCAGCGCGGTCGAGCTGATCCTTGAGGTGGGCACGCCCGGGGGGCATCTGCTCGACGATCTCGTCGCAGAGGTCAAGCACCTCGAGGGCGCGCTGATAGACATCGAGCTGTTCGTGTTGGAACGACATGCCGCCTCATCGTTCGGTGTCACGAAGGCGTTGCGTTCTTGGGATCGACACACGGCTCGAGACATGATCTACCGGCTGTATGCGTGGAAGATCCTCCCGTCAGCCGTCAATGCTGTGCCTGGTCTCGCCCGAGTCGCGCGTGCCGAACGACCACCCGCTGCGCGAGATCAAGAGGCTGGCCGACACTGCGCTCAAGAAGCTCTCGCGGGTATTCAACGCCATGTACGCCGAGGCCGGACGGCCGTCGGTTCCGCCGGAGCGGTTGCTCAAGAGCCAGCTCTTGATCGCGCTCTACTCGATCCGGAGCGAGCGTCAGTTCTGCGAGCAGCTCGAGTACAACTTGTTGTTCCGATGGTTCGTCGACATGGACATGCTCGAGGAGGCTTTCGACGCGAGCACGTTCAGCCGCAATCGGGATCGACTGATGGAACACGAGGTTGCGGCCCTATTCTTCGCCGCGATTCGCGACCAAGGTTCCGAGCTCATGAGCCACGATCATTTCAGCGCGGACGGCACGTTGCTCGAGGCCTGGGCGTCGATGAAGAGCTTCCGCCCGAAGGACGATGACGACACGGACAACAACGGTTGGGGGGACTTCCGCGGACAGCGCCGGAGCAACGAGACACACGAATCGAAGACCGATCCCGAAGCCAAGCTCATGCGCAAGGGCAACGGGCGCGAGGCCAAGCTGTGCTACGCGGCGCACGCGCTCATGGAGAATCGAAACGGGCTTCTCGTCGATCTCGCCGTCAGCGAGGCGAATGGAACGTGCGAGCGGGAGACGGCGGCGGCGCTGCTCGAGGAACACGCGCCGGCCGGTGCGACCGTGGGCGCCGACCGCGCGTACGACACGCGCGGCTTCGTGGCTCGCTGCCGCGACGCGAACGTCACGCCGCACGTCGCGCAGTTCGAAAACGAGCGGCGCAGCTCGGCGATCGACGGTCGAACGACCCGGCATCCCGGTTACGGCGTCAGCCAGCGGATCCGGATGCGCATCGAGCAGATATTCGGCTGGCTCAAGACCATCGGCGGACTACGCCGAACGCGATTCAAGGGCCGCAGCCGAACGCAGCTCGCCGCGTACATGATCGGCGCCGCGTACAACCTGCTACGCATCGCGAAGCTGCATAGGTACGCGGCGTGAGCGCGCGCTATCCCGCGCGGCCCGCCGCCGCGTCGCCCGGCGCAAGCGCCGGGAACAGCGAAGCGGACTCCTGAACAGCCGGGCGCGGGCTCGGGCGCGGGCTCGGGCGCGGGGCAGGGCGCTGGATTCACGCGCTACGCGCGTTCTTCAGCGCCCTGCTAGCGCTCCCGCTCGCTCTTCCTCAGGCGTTTCGAAGCCGGGGCAGGGCCGCGGGCGTCGGCTCCTCTCTCGTGCGCGGACGTGTGATCGC
>DASXWF010000214.1:0-3059 GCA_036503835.1 Polyangiaceae bacterium
CAGGAGCCCTCAGGCCGTCCTCGCCAACCTCGAAATCGCACCGCCCGGGTCGGAGCCCAAGCGCCGCGGAACAGCGCTCGCGCACGCGGCGCCGCTGCTCGGCGAGGAAGCGCTGCCCGTGACCCGCGCGCTCGCCGGTTACAACCAGCTCGCCGCGGGCGACACGCAAGCCGCTCTCGCCACGTTCCGCAGCGTCGTCGACGCCATGCCGAACGAGGTGATCGGCTGGGAAGGGCTGCGGGCCGCCGCGGAAACGCTCGGCGCGCGCGAGGTGCTCGCGGAAGCCTGTGCCGCGCTCGGCGACGCCGTGCGCGACGACGCGCGCGGCGCCGAGCTCTGGGAGGTCGCGTCCGGGATCCTGTTCGACGAGCTCGGGGACAAGCAGCGCGGCGAGTTCGCGCTCGCGCGCGCCGTCGATCGCGACGTGCGCCGCAGCAAGGCCTTCGACCGGCTGTTCCGCATCGTGCGCGAACGCAAGGATCAGGCGCGCTTGCTCGACCTGATCACGCGCCGGCTCGATGTCGCCGAGGATCCCGACGAGATCGTCAAGATGTTCTGGGAGCGCGCGCGCGTCCTGCGCGCCACCGGCGATCGCGAAGGAGCGCTCGCCGCCCTCGAGAACGTGCGCATGCTCGAACCCGATCACGTCGGAGCGCTCGCGCTCTCCGGCGAGATCCACCTCACCTTGCAGCAGTTCGGGGAAGCGGCCGATCAGCTCGCCAGGCTGGCGACGCTGCCGGCCGCCCCCGCCCAGCAACGCCTGATGAGCGGCGTGGCGGCGGTCGATATCTACGAGAACAAGCTGAAGCTCGTGCCGAGAGCGCTGGAGGTGCTGCTCGGGCTCCACGAAGCGAAGCTCAGCACGCCGCAGGTGCGCGAGCGGCTCGCGCGGGTCGCGGCCAAGGCTGCGTCCTGGGAGCACGCGGCCACCACGTTCGAGATGCTGATGGAGGAGCGCGAGACGAGCGCGGGCCGCGCCGAGGCGGCGCGCCTGGCGCTCGCGATCCGGCGCGACAGGCTCGCCGCGCCCGCGTCCGCGCGCGCGAGCGTCGCCAAGCTGCTCGAGGAGCTGCCGGGAGACGGCGAGGGGCTCGATCTGGTGTTGAGCGGCGTCTTTCCGGAAACGTTCGCAGGGCCGCTGCTCGAACGCGGGCGCGACGCCGTCTCCGACGCGCTCGGCGGCGATCCGTTCGACACCGACCGGGTCGAGCGGCTCTCGCGAATCGCTGCGGCCGTGAAGGACGATCGCCTGCGCCAGGCTGCGCTCGGAGCGCTGGCCACGCTCGGCGTGGACCCGCTCGAGCTCGATACCGAGCTCTCGCGCCTGGATCGCCGCGTGGCACGCGTGCCGAGCATCGCCATCGACGACGCGTCGTTGCCGGGGCTGGCCGATCCCGAAGACGGCGGGCCCATCGCCGACCTGATGCGCGAGCTCGGACCGACCATCGCCGCGGCGATCGGCCCGAACCTGGCCGCGCTCGGAGCCCAGAAGCGCGAGCGGGTGGATCCCAAGGCCGGGCACCCGATCCGCAACGAGATCATCGCCTGGGCGGGCGCGCTCGGGATCGGCGAGCTCGACGTGTACGTCGGCGGACGCAGCCCGAACGGCGTCTTCGGCGTGGCGAGCGAGCCCCCGAGCCTCGTCGTCGGGTCCCTGGTGGCGGCGCCGCTTTCGCCGCTGCATCGCCAGGCCGTGGCGCGCGAGCTCTTCGCGCTGCGCCGCGGTACGAACGTGCTCTCGCATCGCGAACCGCCCGAGGTCGCCGCGCTGATCGTCGCAGCCTGCAAGCTCGGCGGCGTCGATCTCGAGGCACCGGCGTTCGCCATGCTGGGCGAGTTCCAGCGCCAGCTCGGCAAGGAGCTGCCTCGGCGCGTGCGGAAGATCCTGCCGGACCTGGCGCTCGGGGTGCGAAACTCCGGCCAGGATCTGACGGAGTGGTATCGAGCGGCGACCTCGACGCTCGATCGAATGGCCGCGGTGGCGGCCGGCGACGTCTCCTGGGTATTGTCGGGTGACGTGGCGAACCGCGGGCGCATGCCGGCTTCGGTCGAGGGTCAGGAGCGCGCCCGGCGGCTGCTCGCCTTCGTGCTCTCGCCGGCCTATCTCGTACTCCGGGAGATGCTCGGAATGGGGGTCCGTTGAGCGACTCGGATGATCGTGGAACCCGCCCCCCGCGTCCCGGCGCGGGCAAGAGCGGACGCCCGAGCAGCATCAGTCAGGCCCTCGGCGGAGACCTGGATTTCGAGCCCGACGCGCTGCTCGATCTGCTCACCGAGTCGGATCCGCCGCCCAAGGAACCCGGCGGCTCGTCGCAACCGCCCGGCGGCGCCGTGCCCGCACCCTCCGCGCCCGCGAACGAGCAGAACGAGCGCGAAACCCTGCGACCGAGCTACCCGGACGACGAGGTCACGCTGGTCGGGCCCCGCGAGATGTTCGAAGCGCCGACCCAGCATCCCGTGGCTCCGGCGCCACCCTCGCTCCGAACACTACCGTCGGGACCGGACAGCACGATGAAGACTCCGCTCGTGCAGCGACCGCCGGAGCACCTCCCGCGCACGGGCGGCGCTGCGGCTCGCCAGGAGCCGCCGGTTCTGCGACCGCCGCCCGGCGTTCCCAGGCCGGGTGCGAGCGGCATGCCGCTGTCCACGCCGGTGCGACCGCCTCCGGTCTCCAGCTTGCCGACGCGCGCGCCCGGCGCGCCGTCGCGCCCGATCGCGGACTCGGTCTCCGATCTCGACATCGAGGCGATCTCGTTCGATGCCCCCGAAGCCACCGTGCGGCCCGAACCGCCGAGCACGCCGCCCGAGCCGCCGAGCGCTCCGCCGGAGCCACCGACCACGCCGCCCGAGCCCCGGGATACGACATCGAGCGCGCCGCCCGACAGCACGCGCACGTCCCTCAGCCCGGAGGAAATCGCCGCGCTCGACGAGCTCGAGAGCCTGGCTCCCGCAGAGCCGAGCCGCCCGCCCCCGCGTGTGGCCGCGGCGCCTCCGCCGGTTCCGAGCATCGCCTCGGTCCCGCCGCCGCGGGTGAACGACGGACCGACGCTCCCGCGTCC
>DASXWF010000215.1:0-4236 GCA_036503835.1 Polyangiaceae bacterium
GTCCGCGCTCACGGAACCCGCGGCACCGCCGCCCGCGCCTCCCGTTCCTCCCGCGCCTCCCGTTCCTCCCGCTAGGGACCCGGCCATCGCTCCAGCACCGCTCGCGCCGACCCCGCTGCCCGCCGTTCCAGCGTTCGACGGTAGCCCGCCCGTCCCTGCCGGAGCGCCGTCACCGCCCGCACCGCTGCCCGTGCCGGCCCCACCGCCTGCGCCCCCGGTCGTCCCGGCTCCACCACCCGCGCTCATGCCAGCGCCCGCCGCGTTCTGCTCTCCAGCTGTCCCACCACTTGGTGCCCCGCCCGACCCGGTCGGCAACGACTCGGAAGGTCCACAACCCACGGCCATCAGCAAACCGGCGAGGGCAATCGAGCGAGCGAAACGCATGCCCATCGCTGTGCCCCATGAGAATGGTTGCCGCTTCTCACTTTTTGCCTTTTTGACCGCCCGAGCTCGGCACCTCATACTGAGCCCGCGGTGTCGTCAGCGCCTCTATTTCAGCCGTTTCCGATGCTCGCCGGGCGGCGCGCGCAGGCCTGGCGTCATCAACCCGCCTTTCGGCGGCCGCGTCATTTCCACGAAGAGCCCGAGATCAACCTCGTCACCCGCGGCTCCTGCGCGCTGGGCGTCGGGGATCGCTCTCTTCGCCTCGTCGCGGGCCAACTCGTCGTGTTCCAACCGGGCCAAGACCACGAGCTGCTCGAAGCGAGCCCGGACCTCGACCTCTTCGTGTTCGCTCTGCGGCCTGACCTGCAGGCGCGTGCACTCCGCGCCCGTTCGCTGGCAACCGCGGACCCCGCTGCGCTCAGCGACCGAGAGCTGGCGATCTTCGAAACCGAGCTCAGCGCCGTCGGCGAGCTGCGCGACGCGGCCAGCGTCGACGCGCGAGTGGCCGATCTGTTCGCGCGTGCGCTCGAAGGCGCACCCAAGGCGAACGCGACCAGCCGCCGCGTCGTCGAGTCGCTACGCGCCGAGCAATCGCTGTCCGAAGGCGCCCTCGCCGCTCGCCTGCGCACCACTCCGAGCGGCATCAGCCGTCATTTCCGCTCTGCGCTCGGCGTCCCCCTCGTCGAGTACCGCGCTCGCCTCCGCCTGATGCGCTTCATCGACCTCGTCGATCGTGGACTCCCCCTCACCCGCGCCGCCCTCGAAGCCGACTTCGGCAGCTACGCCCAGTGCCACCGCGTCTTCCGTCGCACGCTCCGCTGCTCCCCCCAACGCTACTTCGCGGGCGTCCGAATGCAGCTCGACGCTGAAACCGCCTAGCCGAGCGCTCCTTCTCGGACTTCGGAACCCCCGGATCGCGCAGGCGCTTGCGGGCTACGGCATCCAGCAAGCCGACATCTCCTCCCACCGGGCCCGCGCGACATGGAAACCCTCCTCAAGCTCGACGCTTGGGAAACCCAATGCTTCCCGATCCAGCAATCCTCGCCCGGCTCATCACGGAGTTCCCAACCGAGCCTCTGCCCGAGATGTTAAAGCCGCTCACACAAAGTGAATTCGAGCAGTACCGAGACGAACTCGCCCTTCGCCTTCGAGAAATCGCGCTCAACGCGTAGACCAAGCGACCAAGCTCCTGCGGCGAGCCCGCTCAACGTCGGTGCAGCCTCGGATCAAGGAAGAAGAAGAACACGAGCGCCTTGTCCCCGCCGCCGAGCACTTGCTCCTTGTTCGCCTCCCCGAGATGTGCCAAATCTCCCGCGACTTCTTACATTTGCGCCCGTAGCTCAGTGGAAGAGCGGTGGATTTCTAATCCACTGGTCAGGGGTTCGAATCCCTTCGGGCGCGCAACGACAATCTCCCGCGAATTCGCAGCTTATGAGTTCGGGGGATCAACCCGACAGGGGCGCGCAACGAGCGCCCATGGCGCCGACGCGTCGCTGCTTCGGCTTTCACGACGCACGAACTTCATCGCGATGAGATCACGCTCTGTCGCAGTGGCCTACGACTGCAGCCTCGTCACGCCTGAACGACCCGCCCAAACCTGGAGGAGGGACCTATTTGTCGAGGATCGACTCGAGCAGGTCCCGGAGCCAGCGTTGGAGAGGATCGTCGTCGTGTCGGCGATGCCAGACCGCCTGGAGCACGAAACCGGGAATGGCCAGCGGCGGCTCCAGACACACCAGCGCCGGGCGACGACGGCTCGCGGTGCCCGAGCCCGCGGCCGGGTTGCCGAGCGCAGCGGGGACCGTGGCGATGTAGTCGGTCTCGGCTACGATCCTCAGGGCGCTCTCGAAGTACGGCACGCGGACCGCGACGGTCCGCTCGAGGCCGCGCTGCGCGAGCACGCGGCTCACGAGGCTGTCGGCGTCGCCACCGAGGGGATAGACGACCACGTGCTCCAGCGCACAGAAGCGCCGCAGCGTCAGCTTCCGCCGGGCGACCGGGTGATCCCGGCGCACGATGCTGCGGAAGCGCTCGTGGAGAAGGTCCGCGGACCGCAGCCCCTCCGGCAGGCGGCCGACCTTGGGCACGACGAGGAGCTCCAACCGGCCTGCCGCGAGCTGCGAGAAGACGTCGCGACCTGCGGGTTCGATCTGCACGTCGAGCCGCGGTGCGCGTCGCCTCAGCCGCCCGACGAATTCGTGGACGACGGCTCCGAGCGCGTGCTCGGTCGCGGCCATGCGCACCGTCCCGGTCGCGGTGGCCGGGTCGAACGCCTGCGGCGGACGAAAGAGCCCGCGGAGCCCGTCGAGGCTGGCCGTGAGCGGCTCCCGCAGCGCTGCGGCGCGAGCCGTGAGCAGCATCCTGCGACCCGCGGAGAGGAGCAGCGGATCGTCAAACCACTCGCGAAGTTGGCCGAGGCTCCGGCTCATCGCCGATTGCGTCACGCCGAGGCGGGCCGCCGCACGCGTGACGCTGCGCTCGACCAGCAGCCAGTGCAGCGCGAGCAGCAAGTTCAAATTCATTTGCTCGAGTCGGGGCTCGGAGCTCGCGCTCGTCGGCCGCGAATGATTCTTGCTCATGTGTCACTATACCAATCATGCATTGGACTGATGCATCCGTCTGGCGCAGCCTCGACCCATGGCCTCCGACGAGGGCGCAACCGCGCGACGCGCCAAACGACGCCGCCGACTCCTAAAATACGTCGCGCTCGGCGCGGTGCTCCTGCTCGGTGCGGTGCTCCTGCTCGTGCGCGCCGGCTTTCGCTCGCTCGCTGTCGCCGCCTACGCGCTGCCCGTGCAGCGGCCGACCACCTGGGAGGAGATCCTCGCGCGCCCGCGACCGGTCACCGTCGAGGTCCTGCTCACCGGCACCGTCGATGGTGATCGTCTCGTGGTCCTGGACGAGAGCGATCCCAACATCAAGAAGGTTGGTGACCATCTTACGCCGAGCACAGTGTCGGCCTACTGGGTGCATCACCCGACCGAGCGCGACTACCTGATCGACGCCGGCCTCGCCCGCGCGTTCGCCCGAGAGGGCGGCAACTACACGGGCCTGCTGCGACTGGTGCTCGCGCTGATCGGTGCCGAAAGCCGCAGCACGGACGGGGCCGACGTCACGGCGCAGCTCGGATCGCGCGGCATCTCGCCGCGAGCCGTGTTCCTCACCCACCTGCACGGCGACCACACGTCGGGGCTCGTCGACCTCCCCGCTCTAGTGCCCGCGGTGTTCGGGCGAGGCGAAGACACGTTCATGCAAAAAGCGATGATTGGCGACCACCTCGACGGCAGGCCCCTCTACGCGTTGGACTTCGACAAGGGTCACGCGCTGCCGCCCTTCGAGCGCGTGCTCGATCTGCTCGGCGACGGCTCGATCTGGGCGATCTCGACGCCCGGGCATTCACCGAATCACGTGTCGTACCTGGTCAATGCAGAGGCCGGCCCGGTCCTGATCACCGGTGACGCCTGCGCATACCACGCGCAGTTCGAGCACCGCATTCGGCCCACGCCCGGCGTCGATGATCAGGAGGCGGCGATCCGCTCGCTCGCCGGTCTTCACGAGCTCTACGATCGGTTCCCACAGCTGCAGGTCATGGTCGGACACGAGCTGCCTCGACGCCGCTGAGATACCAACCAGGTACGCATCGGTCGCCCCCGCCCAGGGTCGATGGGGCTCGATAGGACCGCCTCTCTACGCGGCGCAGGCGGCCCGCAAACCGCTACCGATACCGGCAAACCGAGTGACGAGCTTCGCGGGCGCGCGGTTGCCGTTCGTGACAATGGCGATCGCGCATCCTGTCGTAGGGTCGGCCCACGCAACGGTGCTGAAGTTGCCGGCGTGACCAAAGCACGCACC
>DASXWF010000216.1:0-7872 GCA_036503835.1 Polyangiaceae bacterium
GACCTGGCCGTCGCCGCAACCCTCCGGATGGCACGCGCTGTCGCATACGCCGGGCGCCGGTGGATCGCAGCCTTCACCTTCCTCGACTTGCCCGTTGCCGCACGCGATGGCGTGACAGGTCGAGTTGCAGGTTCCGGCCGCGGGCGGATCGCAGTCTTCGCCGTTGTCGATGCGCCCGTCGCCGCACGTGACTTGCAGGCAATTCGCCGAGCAGTAGCCGACTCCGGGCGGTTCGCATTCCTCGCCCTGGTCGAGGCGGGAGTTGCCGCATTCGGCGAGCTGACAACTCGCGCTGCACGCGCCGCGCGCGGGTGGCTCGCACTCCTCGCCCTCGTCGAGGCGGCCGTTGCCGCACGCTACGATCAGACATTCGCGGCTGCAGGCCTGGCCGCCGTCGCACTCCTCGCCGGCATCGACGATGCCGTCGCCACACGCGTTGCGCAGGCAGCTCGTGCGGCAGGCGTTCGGCTGCGTGTTGCTGTTGGCGAGGCCGTCGTCGCAAACCTCCGTGTTGTCGCGGACGCCGTCGCCGCAGAACGGGAGTGCGCAGTTCGTGCGGCACGCGCCCGGCGCGGTGTCGCTGTTGGTCCCGCCCTGGTCACAACCCTCGCCCGCCTCGAGGACACCGTTGCCACAGCCCGCGGCCGGCGCGTCGGGCGGCTTCGGTACGTTGGGCGGAGTGGTGGACGACGAGCTCGGCGCCGGTTCGGGATCGCTCTTGCCGGCTTCGAAATTCGGAGCCGAGCACGCGGCGAGCAGCGCCAAACTGGACCCGCGCGCGAGCCATGAGCACGCTCCCGGACGCCCGCTTCGTTTACCCGACGGCACGAATCGAATATCGCACCATAGAAAGCCACTGAAAGTAGCGGATTGGGAAACGGACTCGTGATGCGGCGTCATGAATGCTGCCCCAGTGCTCGAGTTACCAACACTCCACGGCAGGGCTCGCCCTCCGCGGCAGCAGCAAGAGCCTCGGGTTCCGGCTCGAAATTCGTTAGCGTTTTCGGGGCCGGTGGACCGCCCTCGTCAAGCCGTGATTGCCGCCTGCCTTTTCGGCGGCCTGCTCTTCGTGCTCTGGCGCTCGGAGTCCGCCGAACCCGCGGCGCCCTCTGCGTCCAGCGCCGGTTCACCCGCGCTCACCGTGCTCGCCGTCGAGGCGGAGGTGCGCCCGGGCGAGATCAGCGCGGCTTCGCTGCTCCTCGAGCTGATCGATCTCGGCCGGCTCGCGACATTGCCCGATCCGCCGTACCGGGCGCAGATGGCGTCGAGCTACGATCGACGCTCGGTCTCGCAGTCCGACGCCGCGGGCTGGTTCGCCAACGACGACTGGGCCAGCGCGGAGCGGCCGAACTACCTGCGCGCCGAGACCAAGAGCGATCGCACCGAGTACGTCCTCCTCGATGCGAAGGGCCCGGGCGCGGTGGTTCGCATCTGGAGCGCCAGCCCTGCCGGGACACTGCGCATCTACCTGGACGGCGCCGAACGGCCCGAGATCGAAGAGACCTTCGAGCGGCTCCTGAGCGGCACCGGCTCGATCCCCGAACCCTTCGCGTACGTCGCGGCCCGCGGCTACAACAGCTACTTCCCGATTCCGTTCCGGCGCGCCTGCAAGATCACCGCCGACTCGCTGATCGCGACCGACACGAACGGCAAGCCGCTTCCCAAGCTCTACTACCAGATCCAGTACCGATCGTATCCCGAAGCACGCGCTTCCGTGGTGCAAACCTTGCGTCGTTCCGACCTCGAGCGCGTGGCGCGCGAAGCGCGTACCGCGCGTGTCTTCGCCGAGCCGTGGAAGGCGTACGAGGCCTCACCGGCGGCCCTGCGTCGTAGTTTCGGCGAAAGCGCCGGACGATGGGCGCTCGAGCTCGAGCACGCGGGAGGGGGCGTCGTGCGCGAGCTCGTGGTCGTCGCGCGGGACACGAGCGACGCCGGCTTGCGGCGGGCGCGGCTGCGCGCGAGCTTCGACGGTGAACCCACGATCGACGCGCCGCTCGGCGACTTTTTCGGCGCCGCGCCCGGCCTCTCGCCGTACGACAGCCTGCCGTTCACGGTTCGGGACGACGGCAGCTTCACGTGCCGGTTCGCCATGCCGTTTCGCGAGCGGGCGAGCTTCGAAATCGTGAACGGCCCCGGCGTCTCCGCGGAGCTCGTGTTCGAGCCCGATCCCTGGTCCGAGCGCAGCCTGCACTTTCACGCGCGCCACCGCCCCACGAGCAGCGTGGCGAGTCAGCCGCCGAGCGACCTCCGCATGCTGGCGTTGCGCGGCCAGGGCGTCTACGTGGGCGACGCGTTCAACATCGAGAACCCGATTCAGCGCTGGTGGGGCGAAGGCGACGAGAAAATCTACGTCGACGGCGAAGCCTTCCCGAGCTTCTTCGGCACGGGCACCGAGGACTACTACGGCTATGCGTGGTCGGCGACCGAGACCTTCGCGCGCGCGCTCCACGCCCAGCCGCGCACGACCGGTCGCGATTTCTGGGGTCGCGCCTCGAACAACCGCTTTCGCACCCTCGACGCCATCCCGTTCGAGCGGGGATTCCGCTTCGATCTCGAGCTCTGGCATTGGGAGAAAGCACGCGTCAGCTGGGACGCGATGACGTACTTCTACGCGCGGCCTGGCGTCACGGTAGAGCCGTGAAGCGAAGGCTTCGCGCGCCCACCCGAACTTTCGGCGACGTTCATTCGAACCGCTCGCGCGAGATGCCGAGGCTGCGAATCCACCGGTACACCTGCGCGCGCGGCTTGCCGAGCTCCTGGGCGACTTTGGTGATGCTGCCGTCGTGCCGGCGCAAGAGCTCGCAGAGTCGCTCGCGACGAGCCGCCGCCGTTCCCGGAGGAGCCGGGGCGGCGGTCGCGCCGGGTCCTCGCGCGCGAACCACCTGTACGGCGTCGGGCAGCCGAGCGGCCAGCTCTTCGAGGCCGAGCGGAGTGTCGTCCCGAAGTTCCGCGACCGAGGACTCGATGACCGCGCGCAGCTCGCGCACGTTGCCCGGCCAGTCGGCGATGAGGAGCGCCTCGAGCGCGCTCGGTGTGATCGCGACGCCGGGCGCGAACTCGCGGACCAGACGCACGATCTCGGAGCGGCGCAGGCGGAGCGGCGGCACCTCGAGAACGATCTGAGCGAGTCTGTGCAGCAGATCTTCGCGGAAGTTCCCGCGCTTTCGCGCTTCGTCGAGGTCGATGTGCGTCGCGGCGATGATCCGCACGTCGACCTGGAGCTCGCGATCCGAGCCGAGCGGACGCACGCGCCGATCCTGAAGCACGCGCAGCAGCTGCCCCTGCAGCTCGATGTTCAAATCGCCGATCTCGTCGAGCAGCAGGGTGCCGTGGTCGGCCGTCTTGAACAGTCCCTGTCTGGATTCGCCGGCGCCGCTGAACGCGCCCCGCACGTGACCGAAGAGCTCACTGCCAGCGAGATCGGGGGGGAGCGCCGCGCAATTCAGGGCGACGAACGAACCCTTCCGGCGGCTGGCGTCGTGGATGGCGCGCGCGAGGAGCTCCTTCCCCGAGCCCGTGGGACCGCGCACGAGTACCGGCAGGGCCGAGCGCGCGACGGCACGAGCGCGGCCGAGCAGCTCGGCGCCATGGTCGCGACCGACGCAGACCAGCAGCGTCTCGCCGATCCGAATCACGTCGTTCGGCAGCAGCAGGCCGCTTTCGCGCGTCATACCGTTCACGACCGTGCCGTTGGCGCTGCCCGCGTCGCCGTAGCGGAAGCCGCCTTGCACGCGATCCCAGACCAGCCGCAAGTGGAGCCGGGACACCTTGCGGTCGCGCACGCGGAAGCCGTCCGTCACGTCGCGGCCGACGAGCACGGTCCGCTCGGGTTCGAGAGCGATGGTGGCGCCGATGGACCCGTCGTCGGGGGAATGGACGACTTCCAGCCGAAGCTTGCTCGTCGAGGGGGCCGCGGGGACTTCGATCGAGACGGGCTCGGTGGTGTCGCGGAGGCTCATGGCAGGGCTCCGGTCAAGGCCGCGCCTCCGCGCCAGGGGATGATCCGGCGCTCGCCGGCGTGGCGAGGACCATGCACGCAGCCGAACGCGTCGCTTCGAAAGCTTCGTTCATGCCCCTACTCGCGACGATCGAGAGGATCGAGGATCTCGGGCTCGGTGGAAATCACGCGCTGATCCAGCAGCGACGCGGTAGAGGGCGGCGCGGGCGCGCGCCGAGCCGCTCGGCGCGGCTCGCTCGACTTCGAAGGGGCCACCGTGCTCGGAACCAGCGTGTGGACCGCCGTGACGGTCGCGACGGCCGCGGTGACGGGCGTGCCGCTGCGCGAGTCCGGCGCGGACGGGAGAGTCGGTGCGTCGCTTTCGCGCTCGTCGTGGGAGCTGCGATCGGATAACGCGAACCAGGTCGCGAGAGCGGCGAGCGCAGCGGCAGCCACTCCGCCGCCGACCGACACCGTCGATCGCTTCGCGCGCTGCACGCTCCGCGTCACCGACTCGATGCTGTCCGAATAGGTTCGATCACCGCCGAGCTCGAGCTCGGCCGGTGCCTGCGCGGCTTTTCGGAGCGCCTCGCGAAACTCGAGCGCGCTCGGGAAGCGCTCGTCGGGTTTGTAGGCGAGGGCGCGATCGATGACCTTGGCGACGGCCGCCGGAACCTCGGGCGCGACGTGCTGCAAACGGGGCGCGGGCTTCACCATGGCGAGACCGAGTCGCTCGTTCTCCGTTTCGGCGACGTGCACCGGTTGCCCGGAAATCAGAAGAAAGAGGCTGGCGGCGAGCGACCACAGGTCGGAGCGGTGATCCACGAGGTCCAGGCGCCCGCGTGCCTGCTCGGGTGACATGAACGCCGGCGTGCCGAGGATTCCGCCGACGGTCGTGTGTTGGATTCCCGAAATCTCGCCGCTCGCGATGCCGAAGTCGAGCACCTTGATCACGCCGGCTTTGGTGAGAAACAGGTTCGAAGGTTTCACGTCGCGATGGACGACGCCCGCCGCGTGAACGAAGTCGAGCACTTCCAAGACGCTGTCGGCGTGGGCGAGAACCTCCGCCAGGGGTAGGGAGCCACCGCGGCTCGCGCGAAGCGCCTCGAGCGAGGCACCCTCGAGCAGCTCCATGACGTAGAACGGCGTTCCGCCCATTTCCCCGACGTCGATGACGGTCGCGACGCCCGGGTGCGGATTTTTGCGGAGCAGCGCCACTTCGCGGGCAAAACGACGCAGCCAGCGCTCGCTCAGCGCCAGGTGCGCGTGCATCACCTTCACCGCACCCGGCGTTCCGTCCTGGCGGCGCGCGCGATACACGGCGGCCGAGCCTCCGAGACCGATCGCCTCCTCGACGAGCCATCCGCCCGCAAGCTCGGTCCCACCACCGAACAGCTTCGTCTCATCCACGATAGCCGGCCTCCGTCCACGTCAAGCGAGCTTTCCCCTTATCACGGGGCCGCGCCGAGGCAACCGCTCGCGAGTTTTTCTACTCGGCAGTTTTGCGACTGCGCTTCAACCCGCCTCGCGTCATGCGTCTTGGGTTACGGGCTTCCGCCGACGCGGCGTGCAGTAAACCGAAGCGACGGAGTGAGACGAAGCCGCTTTCGTCGAACTTCACTCGTTCCGCTTCGAGCAGGCGTCGTTGCCGTCGCGCGTGGTCGGAGTCGCCGATGCTGATCCGGCCGCGGCGCGAGTCCTTTCGCCCCAGGACTCGATACCAGGGCAATCCGTCCGGGCAGGTTCGCATCGCTCGCGCCACGATCCGATGGCCGCGCGGGAGGCTGGCGAGCTCGGCCACCTCGCCGTAGGTGGCGACTCGCCCGCGGGGAATGGCGCGCACCACCGCATAGATCTCGGCGAATTGCTCGGCTTGCGGGGTTCTGGGCACGGCCCGGTCCGGATGGAAAGTCTAGTACGGACCGGGACTTTCTGGGGTCACGGCGTTGGCGGCGGCGCTCCGTCGAGGATCCATTGTTCGAGCGCGCCGAGCTCGGCGGCGGTGAGCCGGCGATCGGCCGTTGCTCCAGGAGGCATCGACTGCGAGTTGCAGGTGTTGCCTTCGCAACCGGCGCTCGCCGCAAGGCCCGAGGCCTTGAGGTAGACCCAGCTTTGCTCCGGATGACCGGGCACGACGCGCATGAACTGGCCGCCGTGCGCGCTCGGTACGTTCACCAAATTCGCGACTACGTTCGCAGAGCTGATGTGGCCTCCCAGCGACATGCCTGCTTCCGGACTCCCGTCGTCGTGGCAGGTGCTGCAAAGGCGCTCGAAGGCGGGCCGCACGTTCTCGTGGAAGAAGCCGTGCTCTTCGGGTAGAGGCTCCTCGCCGGTTTCGTCGGGCTCGATCACGGCCGCGAGCGCGTGCATCTCCCGGCACTGCGCGGTGATGGCGGAGACGAGCGCCGGCTCGTCGGGCGCAAGTCCCTTGGCGACTCGGTAGCGCTCCCAGATTCCGTCGATCCAGCCGTGCAGCTTCCAGAACATGTAGTTGCCGAGGTTGGCGGATTGCTTGCCGAGCGAGTTCGGCGACTCGTTGACGACCCACTTGAAATGCAGAGCGCCGTGGATGCTGGTCACGCCCTGCATCCCGCACTGGATGTATTTGCCGAGGTCGCCTTCGGTCGGAAAGCGGCTGAGGTTGTTCTCGATGTCTTCGAGCGTCCGCGCGGTGTTCACGACGTTCTGCGTCCAGCCGCTGCCGAAGCGAGAGCGCCACGCTTCCGGGACATCGCTTGCCTGAAAGGGGAAATGGGGAAATCCGTCGAATAGGTCGGCGTGCTGGGGGAAGGCCTGGCGCAGCGCGATCAGCATGTGCCGGTGCATGACCAGGAAGTCGAGGCCGTTGGCCGCGTTTTCGCACTCTTGATCTTCGGGGACGAGCTCGGTGTGCGCGCACATCGCGGCGCTCCCGCTGCTCGTGCCCTCGCCGCCCGGCGACGAGCCGCGGCCGCAGCGGCGGATGTTGTGCCAGGCGTCGTGCGAGGGTTTCCAGAAGCGCTCGTCCATCCAGTCGAGCACCGCGCCGGGCACCGGCAGATCGACGTCGCCGTTGCTGGCGACGAAAATGTCCGGCGCCGAAGGCGTGGCCAGCAGCGCGTCGCGTGCGTCGGGCAGCTCGCCGTCGACGCAATGATCGTGCTCGTGCGGCGTACCGCCGCTCCCGGCGCCGCTCCCCGAAGCGCCCGAGGTCCCGCCGCCGCCGGAACCGGCGGCGGTCGTGCCGCCGTGATCCGTTCCTGCGTGTCCGGTGCCGCCCGTACCGCCGCCGTCGGGTCCGCCGCTCGTGCCGTGCTCGTCACCGGCGCTTCCGCCGCTCGCCGTGTGACCGCCCGCACCGGTTCCGGCTGCGGGGTGCCCGCCGGTTCCGCCGGTCGCGGCGTGTCCGCCGCCGGTTCCGCCGGTTGCGGAGTGCCCGTCGGTTCCGCCGGTCGCGGCGTGCTCGCCGCCGTGCCCCGTGTCCGTTCCGCCGGTCGAGTGAGCTGATTCGCCGCCGTGCTCGTCGTCACCGCCGTTGCTGCCGTGGTCGGCTCCACCGTGTCCAGGATCCGGACCCGTGGCTCCGCCGCTGCCGCCGCTTCCGCTGGCCGCGCCGGGATGACCGTCATGTCCGGCATGCCCGCCGGAGCCCGATTCTTCCGCGGCACCGAGCGCGCTGCTTCCGCCGGTGACGAAGCCGTCGTCACCAGGTTCCGGCGCCCCGTCCGGCCCGGCACCTCCGCCGGTGCAGGCCGACGCGCCGAGCAGGCACAACGAAACCACCGAACCCAACGCATGCATCACGAACTTGGATTGCAACAAGGCGAGACTCCCACTTCGCGAAGTAGAAAAGCCGATCGCGCTTGCCGGCGCCTCGGCTCCAGCCCTTCGAGCAACACACGTGCCAAGCTCGAACGAGGGTCCGCTCGAAGAAGCGCGTTCCGGTGGAGTGCTTT
>DASXWF010000217.1:0-5150 GCA_036503835.1 Polyangiaceae bacterium
GGCATGGACGTGCTGGTGCCGATCGAGCGCGGTGAGAGCCAGGTCGATGCGATCGTGGAAGCGCTCGAAGCTCACGACCCGGTCGGGGGCACTCCGACCGCCGACGCGCTCGATCTCGCGCTTCAGTACTTCACCGAAGGCGACGGGCGGTCGCTCGAGGGCAACCGCTACGTGCTCCTGGCCACCGACGGCGGCCCGAATTGCAACGACGACATCACGTGCGACGAGGACGATTGCACGATCAATCGGGAAGACCCCTCGGCCACGGAGGGTTGCGGGGGCAGCTGTTGCGAACCGGACAGGGCGGGTCCCACGAGCTGCCTCGACGAGGATCGCAGCGTCATGCAGGTGGAAGCGCTGGCCGCGGCCGGCATCAAGACCATCGTCGTGGGCATTCCCGGCACGGAGTTCTTCGCGGACACCCTCGATGCGCTCGCGGAAGCGGGCGACGCGCCGAACCCCGAAGCGCCGCCGAGCTACTACCGCGTGACGGCGGAAGAAGGCGCCGAGGGCCTGACCGAAACCCTCACCCGCATCACCACCGGGCTCATCACGTCGTGCCGCCTCCAGCTCACCTCCACGCCGGACGATCCCAACTACGAGGGTTTGCTGAACGTCGTGATCGACGGCAAGGAAGTGCCTCAGGCGGGTGACGACGGCTGGGACGTCGATCGCGCGACGGAGCCGCCGACGATCGTTCTCAAGGGCGAAACCTGCGAGGCCATGGAAACTCAGGGTGCCTCGCAGGTGACCGTCACCTACGGCTGCCCGACGGTCGTGGTCCCACGCTGAGAGCCGGCCCGAGGACCCCGCCCGGATGAGCGGGCGTGTTTCGGCATCGCGCTTGCAGGCCGAAGACCGGCGTGGAGCCCCGCAGACCGACAGCCGCACTGGTCGCCGCGCTGCTTTTGCTCGCGCTCGGCTGCAGGCCCGCTGCGGAGAACGGCTTCGTCGAGGAGCGGCTGGTTGCGGATCGCAAGCCCGGCGAGCGACTGCCGCTGGTCGTCTTTTTGCACGGCCTGGGTTCGTCCGCGGCAGAAATGCTACACGCGCTGCCGCTCGCCCGCCTCGGCGAAGAGGAGCGCGTGCACGTGATCGCGCCGGACGGGTCCTTCGACAGCCGGGGCCGCCGCTTCTGGAACGCGGGCCCGGCGTGCTGCGACTTCGATCGCCGTGGACCCGACGATGTCGGGCGGATCGCTGCGCTGATCGAGGGCTGGGCCGCTCGTCCCGACGTCGATCCCCGCCGCGTGTACGTCATCGGCGTTTCGAACGGCGCCTTTCTGGCGCACCGGCTCGCTTGCGAGCGCGGCGAGCCGCTGGCGGCGCTCGCCGCGTTTTCCGGAGCGCTCTCGGGCGGCGGCGAATGCCCGGAGGCGCGCGGGCTCGGGGTGCTGATGATCCACGGCGACGCCGACGCCGCCGTCCGTTACGAGGGCGGGCGGGTCTTCGACCACGCGCGCTTCGGCGAGCACCTTTCGGCGCCGGACGGCTTTCGTGAGTGGGGGCGGCGCCTTGCTTGCCCGACCGCTCCCGTGTCGGGCGGCGCGATCGATCTCGATCCTCAGCTACCGGGGGCGGAGAGTAGCCTCGAGCGCTTCGAAGGCTGCACGGGCGGCGACGCGGCGCTGCTCACGGTGCACGGCGGCCCACACTCCGTGGTGACGCGCGGCGGCGCGCTGCGCGCCGCCTTCCATTACCTGCTCGAACACGAAAAGCGCTGAAGGTCAGGCTCGCCGCGGCGCTTGCCCGCCGAAGCGCTTGGCGGAGCGCGCCTTCGCCTTGATGGCTTCCTCCTCGCGGTTCCGCGGCTCCGCGTTCGTCACGAGCGAATCGACCAGACGCCGCGCCACGCGGAACGTATCCTCGATGGCGCGATCGAAGACGGCGCTGTTCGCGGACGACGGGGCCGTGAAGCCGCTCAGCTTGCGCACGAACTGCACGGAGGCCGCTCGGATCTCCTCGTCCGTCGCCGGCGGCTCGAAGTTGAACAACGTTTTGATGCTTCGGCACATGGAATACCCCGGAGTGACGCCTCAGTTGCTACCATCGTCGAGCACGCTCCGCACCTTGCGCAGGAGCGCGTCCGGCGTGATCGGTTTCTGCAAGAAGGCCATGCCGCCCTCCAGAATGCCGTGCCGCAGCACCGTCTCGTCCGTGTAGCCCGACATGCAGAGCGCCCTGACCCCGATCCGCACCTCCCGGACGCGCCGCACGAGCTCGGGGCCGCTCATGTCGGGCATCACCACGTCCGTGAGCACGAGGTCGAACGAGTACTCCGGGTTCCTGGCGATGCGCAGGGCCTCCCGGGCCCCCGCCGCCTCCAGCACGGCGTAGCCGTTCCTGCGCAGCACCGCGAGCACGATCTTACGCACCTGCTCCTCGTCCTCGACGAGCAGAATCGTTTCGGTCCCCGTCTTCACGCGCGGCTCGGGACGCTGCGTCGGCTTCGGCGCTTCCTCGCCCACACGCGGCAGGTACACCTTGAACGTCGCTCCGCGCCCGGGCTCGCTGTACACCCAGAGGTGCCCGCCGCTCTGGCGCACGATCCCGAACACCGTGGACAGCCCGAGCCCCGTACCCCGGCCGAGCTCCTTGGTCGTGAAGAACGGCTCGAAAATATGGCTCTGCGTCTCGCGATCCATGCCGTGCCCGGTGTCGCTCACGGCGAGCATCACGTGCTGCCCGGGCTCGACGCCGTCGCGAGAGCGCGCGTAGCCCTCGTCGAGCTCGACGTTCGCCGTCTCGATCGTGAGCTTGCCGCCGCGCGGCATGGCGTCGCGCGCGTTCACGACCAGGTTCAGGAGCACCTGTCCGATCTGGTTCGGATCGACCTTGACCAGACCGAGCCCGACCGAAGTCACGGTCTTGAGCTCGATGTCCTCGCCGATCAAGCGCTTGAACATGCGCTGCAGATCCGCGATCACCTGATTCAGATCCACCACCTTCGGCTCGAGCACCTGCTGGCGGCTGAACGCGAGCAGCTGGCGCGTGAGATCGCCGGCGCGCTCGGCCGCGCGCACCACCTCGCCGAGCTCGCCGCGCAGCGGGTCCGTGGCTCTCAACCCTTCGAGCGCGATCATCGAATAGCTCATGATCACGCTGAGCAAGTTGTTGAAATCGTGGGCGACGCCGCCCGCGAGCCTTCCTATCGCCTCCATCTTCTGCGCCTGGCGCAGCTGCTCCTCGGTGCTGCGCAGGGCCTGCTCGGCGCGCCGGCGCTCGTCCTTCTGCGCCTCGAGCTCGGTGCCCTTCTTCTTCACGTCCTGCTCCAGCGCGTCGGACGCGAGCTTCTGCTGGGTGATGTCGACCGAAACGCCGAGCAAGTGCTGCGGTTCTCCCGCCGCGTCCAGAATCGGAATCTTGCGGGTGTGGAGCCAGCGCCGGCCGCGCGGGGTCTCGATCGGCTCTTCCGGGATGTCCTCCACGGTCCCGCGCCGCAAGACCTCCCGGTCCTTGGCGACGAAGAAGTCCGCCTGTTCCGTGGGGAAGAAGTCGTGGTCGTTCTTGCCGAGCAACATCGCGCGCTCGAGTCCGAGCAGCTCTTCGCCCGCGCGGTTGAAGTACTCGAAGCGCAGCTCCTTCGCTTCCTTCATGAACACCATCGTCGGCAGGTGCTCGATCACGTTCGCGAGGAAGGTCTTGAGCTTGTCGTCGTCCGCCTCCGCCGAGCGCGAGGGAGCCGCCGGCTCGAACACCACCGCGATTTCGCGCTGCCCGACCGGCACGATCTCGATGTGCAGAGCGCTGTGCGGGGACGCCGGATTGGTGTTGGGCACCATGCCGAGGTCACGCCGCTCGCGCGCCCTGCAGCACTCGGCGTAAATGCGCAACCGTTCCGGATTGGCGCGCGGAAAGAGCTGCGAGAGGGTCTCCCCGCGCTTGCCCTCGAGCACGACGCCGGTCAGCCGGGAAGCAGCCGGGTTCGCGTACGCGAGCTCGAGCGCACCGGCGTCGTCCGACTCCGTGAGTCGCCAGACGATGATTCCCGATCGAATGCTGTCGAGCAGCTCGCCGTAGGGTTTTTCACCCACGCTGCGTCCTTCCCTACTGAGCGTTCCGAGCCCGGAGCGCCCGCCGGCAGACTATCATGCTCGTTGCAAATCGCGGCACCGCAACGATAGGCGCAGCGCCGTTCCGGTGTGGCTGTACCGAGTTCAGGCGAAGGGTAGCTCGCCCAGGTAGTCGGCCTTGCCGACCTCCACCCCGCCGTGACGCAGGATGTCGTACGCGGTCACCACGTGAAAGTAGAAGTTCGGGATCTGCCGAGCGAACAGGTAGTCGTCCGCGCGCAACGCCTTTCCTTGCGGGTTCGGGATCCTCACGAGCAGGTCGGGAGTGGTCTTCGCGAAGTCGGACTCGGTGAGGCCGTCGAGGAACGCGAGCGCCTTACCGATGCGCGCGTGCAGCTCCTCGAAGCTCTTCTCGGTGTCCTCGTGCTTGGGCGCTTCCTTCTGAGCCAGGTTCGCCGCGGCGACCTTCGCCGCGTCGCACGCGATCCGGACCTGGTTGACGAAGGGCAACATGTCCGGGGCCAGGCGCGCGGTCAGGAAGTTGTTCACGTCGAATTTTCGCGTTTCAGCGTAGCGCTCGGCCTTCGTGAGCACGGAGTCGAGAATCCTGAGGGTGCGAGCGAACTGGCGAACGGCCAGGTAGTACATCGAAAACTCCTTCGAGCTGAGGGCCCCGTCGGAAACGCGGGCCGGCGCTCGCAGTTCTTGGTCCGCCGCCGGCCGATCGCAAGGCTCAGCCTGCACGGGCAAGGCAACCGGCGCTCCGGCCGCGGAACGTCCCGGGGTAACGGCAGGCCCTAGCGAGTTCGCGTGAGCGGAGCCGGCGTCGGTGGCGGCTCGTGTCGCAGGTTCAGGCGGTGCGTCGCAAAGGGCGCCGCCTTCAGCAGCCTGGCCTGGAAATCAGCCGGGTCCAGGATTACCTGCAGCAGGTCGCCCAGGGCCGTGAGCGGGCTGGTCGCCGCGCTTCGCCCGCTTTCGTCCCAGTTGAGCAAGAGGATGTTCTGGAACCTCGAACGGTTCGCGAGCATCACGCGCACGATCGCGCTCCGCGCGAGCAGATCGTACGTTCTGAGCGAGGCGGCGTCCACGAAGTAGCGCACCTGCTTGGTTTCACCGAGGAAACGCTCCAGACGCGCC
>DASXWF010000218.1:0-17990 GCA_036503835.1 Polyangiaceae bacterium
CGGCAAGCTTCCCGTCCTGCGCGTGGTGGGGTGCGAGCCGGCACAGTTCGGCGACGAGCTCGATCCAAAGGGGGGACTCAGCGAGATCGTGAGCGCGCAGGTGCCGGAAGCGGTGAAGCTGGTGCTCGAGGTGCTCGCTGAGCTCGGGTTCGGGTCCGAGGCCGAGGCGGTCGCTCATGCATGAGCTCGCGCTCACGCAGGATCTGGTCGAGCTCATCGGCGAGCGCTGCGCGGGGAGGCGCGTGACGCGCGTGATCCTGGAGGTGGGCAAGCTCGCCGCGGTGGTGCCCGACGCCTTCCGCTTCTGCTTCGAGCTCTGCGTGAGCGGGACCGTCGCCGAGGGCGCCCAGCTCGAAATCCTGGAAACGGCCGGCCGCGGTCGTTGCCGCGTGTGCGGGGCGACGATGGCGGTCGAGAGCTACCTCGACGCGTGTGGTTGCGGCGCTTCCAATCTCGAGCTCTTGGCGGGCGCCGAGCTGAAGCTCAAGGCCGTGGAGCTCGTCTGATGTGCGCGACCTGCGGCTGCGAGGGAGTCGTCCACGCTCACGACGAGCAGGCAGACGTTCCCGAGGACCACGACCACGGCCACGAGCACCACGGGCATCACCGGGAGCACGAGCATCGCGACCATGACCATGGCCACGAGCATCACGGACGGCACCACCACGCGCCGCCGCCAGGCGGTACGGTGTCCGAGCTCGTCCGGTTCGAGCGGGCGCTGCTCGAAAAGAATGCCCGGCTCGCCGCCGAGAATCGCAGGTTCTTCGCGGGACACGGCGTTCTCGCGCTGAACCTGATGAGCTCGCCCGGCGCGGGCAAGACGACGCTGCTCGAGAGCGCGATCGGCGCGCTGATCCCCCGCCACGACGTGCTCGTGATCGAAGGCGACCAGGCGACCGACAACGACGCGGCGCGCATTCGCGCGGCCGGCGCGCGCGCCGTGCAGATCAACACGGGCGCGGGCTGCCACCTCGACGCGCACATGGTCTTTCATGCCGCGAGCGAGCTCGAGCCGCAGCGGGGGGCGCTGCTCTTCATCGAGAACGTCGGGAATCTGGTGTGCCCCGCGCTGTTCGACCTCGGAGAGGCGCTGCGCGCCGTCGTCGTCTCCGTGACCGAGGGCGAAGACAAGCCCCTCAAGTACCCGCACATGTTCCGCTCGAGCGACGTGCTGATCGTCAACAAGATCGACCTCTTGCCGTACGTCGCTTGCGACGTCGAGCGTCTGATCCGGAACGCTCGGCGCGTGAAGCCGGGGTTGCGGGTGTTCCGTCTCTCCGCCGTGACCGGCGCGGGGCTCGCGGAGTTTTGCGCGTTCGTGGGCGGTGAGCTCGCGGCGCTGGACTCGCTTGCAGCTCGGCCGCAGGCACGGCCCGAGAGCACATGAGCGGACGATGCCGAGCAACACGATCAGCGATCGGGTGATCGGGCCGCGGCTCCTCGACAAGACGGAGTCCGACGAGCACTTTTACCCGAGCGAAGCCGAGGAGATCCTGGCGCAGCTCGCGAGCGCCTTCTTCCGCAACGACGGGGCGCTCGGCGGCTTGCTCGGGCCCGGCGCGCCATCTCGCGCCGCGACCCGCATTCGCGCGAGCGGAGAGGTCGTCGCGGAGGAGGACCCGGACGCCGAGTTCGAAGAAGCGGGCATCGTGAGCTTGACGCCGAAAGGAACGATCCAGACCTTGAACGCGGCCGCGCTGCGTATCTTCGGCGCGCGCGAAGACGAGCTCCGGGGCGAGCCCGGGCACCTGCTGTTCGCGGGCGCGACCGCCGGCGGCTTCGAGCCGAAAAGCGGCGTCATGCTCGGCAGGCGGCGCGACGGCGCGACGTTCCGGATGGCGGTCACGGCGAGCACCCTCGCGCTCGAGACGGGCGTCACCACCGTGCTCGCCCTGCGGGACGTGAGCGAGCTCGCCCGCGTCCGCGCTGCCCGGCAGGAGGCGGAGCGCCGCTTCCGCACGCTGGTCGAACAGATCCCGGCGGTCACGTTCATGGCCTCGCTCGCGGAAGGGCCGAACGAGATCTACATCGGCCCGCAGATCGAGGCGTTGCTCGGCTACACCCAGAAGGAGTGGCTCGACGATCCGGTGCTGTGGTTCCGCCGCATGCACCCGGACGATCAGGAGCGCTGGAACGCCGAGTTCGCGCGCGGTTGCGCCGTCGGCGGACCGTTCCGCGCCGACTGCCGCTTCTTCGCCCGGGACGGCCGCACCGTCTGGGTCCACGGCGAGGCGCGCGTCGTGCGGGACGAGGCGGGGAACGCACAGTTCATCCAGGGTGTCGCCTTCGACATCACGGAAATCAAGGAAGCGGAACAACGCATGCGCGAGGCGCAGGAGGTGCTCGTCCGCACCGAGAAGCTCGCCGCGATCGGGCGGCTCGCCGCGAGCGTCGGGCACGAGCTCCGAAATCCGCTGGCGGCGATCCGCAATGCCTGGTTTTACCTGGAAAAGCGCGTGAAAGGGGCCGGTCTGCTGCAAGCCGACGAGCGCGTGGCGCAGTTTGCGCAGGTGATTCCGACCGAGATCGATCGCTGCGCCAAGATCATCGGCGAGCTCCTCGATTTCTCGCGCGAGCGCCCGCTCTACCGAGTGCCGTGCCCGGTGCCGGAGCTCGTCGCGAGCGCGCTCGGCGTCGTCGTCAAACCCGCCGCCGCGATCCGGGTGCTGCTCGAGGTGCCCGACGAGCTCCCGATTCCGAACCTCGACGCCGACCAATTCCGACAGGTTCTGGTCAACATCCTCCAGAATGCGCTCGAGGCCGTGGACGTCGAGCGGGGCGTCGTGACGGTGGTCGTGCGCGAGCACGACGGGCTGCTCGTGCTCGAAATCGGAGACAACGGCCGGGGCATGACGCCCGACGTACTGCGGCGCATCTTCGAGCCGCTCTACACCACGAAGCTCCGCGGCACCGGGCTCGGACTCGCGATCGTCGACAGCATCGTCAAGCGGCACGCGGGCAAGCTCGAGGTGGCGAGCCAGCCGGGCGTCGGAACCACATTCTCGATCACGGTGCCGATCGGCGACGCCTCCTCGGAGCCCCGCCCGGCGCTCGGCGGCGCGGCCGATCTGCGGCGCTGAACGCCCGGGCCCGCCGTGGGTTCAGCGGGCGACAGCGCCGCTCACGCGCTCGCAGAGCAGCGGGCAGCGCTGCAATCCGAGCAGGCGGCTCGTGATCGATTCCGTCGCTCCGCCGGCGAGTCCGGCCGCGCGCTCGACGGTCAGCAGCAGGTCGTAACCGCCCTCCTGCGAGCGCGCGGCGAGCGCCTGGGCGAGCTCTCCGCGGCCCTCGCGCCGTTCGATGCCCTCCGCGACCGCCCGGCCCGAGGCTTCGACGTGCGAAAGCGCGCGCGCCTGATCGGCGGCGGCCGAGGGGTCGTCGACCGACCAGAGCTCGAGCTTGGCGCCGAAAGCCCGCGCAAGCGCGAGGGCGCGCTCGACGGCCCGGAGCGAGCGACCGCCGAACGCCGCCGGCAAGAGCACGCGGCGCAGGTGGCGGCGTAGGTCGGGCTCGCGCCTGACTTCGAGCCACGCCGGGGGAATCAGCAGCACCGGCACGCGCGCCGCGGCGAGCAGGCTCGCGCCGAGGTGATTCGGCCGCGAGCGCCCCGGTCGCGGCGCGATCAACACCAGGAGGTCGTAGCTGGAGAGCTGCGCGAGCTGCAGGATGGTGAGGTACGGGTCGCCGTAGTCGGTGCGCGTGTGGAGCTCGGAACCTCCGGGGGCGGCGAGGGGGGCCAGGAATTCCGCGAGGCTCTGCTTCACGCGCTCGCGCGCGACGTGCATCGGCGTTTGCGTGTTCGTGCGCCAGACGTGCAGCGCGTCGACCCGCGCGCCGAACGCGCTGCCGAAGGAGAGCGCGTACGCGAGTGACGCCGCGGAGGCGGGCGAGAAATCCACCGGTACCAGGATGCGTTCGTAGCTTCGCGCGGGCTCGTGCATCGACGCTGCCGAGTCTAGAATGACGCGAGCGGCGTCGGGCTTCAATGCCGGGCCAGGGCGCGCAGTTTCTCGGCGAGGATCGGAAAATGCAGCGCCTTGGCCACCGCGAGATCGGCCGCCGCGCTCGCGCTCTCGCTGCCGAGGCTGCCGCTGATGGTGACGACCTTCGCTTGCGGGAAACGCGTGCGAATCAGCGGGATCAAATCGGCGCCGATCCCGTCGCCCAGGGAATGGTCGAGCAGGAAGAGGTCGAACGTCACCTCGGATTCGAGCACGCTCAGCGCCTCGCCGAACGAAGCTGCCACCGCGACGTCGAAGCCGTCTTCCTCGAGCAAGACGGAAAGCGTCAGTCGATTGTTGTCGTCGTCGTCCACGAGAAAGACCCTGAGCATCCCTCGTCCTCCGTTCCCGCCGCGTCAGGCTCGTGTCGCCAGCGCTTCGACCGCGTGCTCGGTCCGCACGTCCAACGGCAGGAGCAGCTCGACCTCGTTGCCGCCGCCGGTGGCGCGTCCCACGACGAGCTTGCCGCCGGCGCTCTCGGCGCTGCGCTTCGCAATCGCGAGGCCGAGCCCGAGGTGTCCGGGCCGGTGCGGCCGCTGGAAATCGAGGTAGGTTCGGGGGTCGAGGCCCGGGCCGCGATCGCGCACGAGCAGGCTGTAGCCGTCGCCCTTCGGGGCGGCGACGACCTCGATGCTGCCGCTGCCGACGGCCTCGGCGGCATTTTCGATCAAGCAGCGCAGCGCCAGCGCCAGCTCCAGGCGATCGACCTCGATCTCCCGGTCCTCGCACGTCAGCTCGAGCTCGACGCAGGGCGCCAGTCGCGCCGATTCCGCGGCGAGCTCCAGCACCTCGCGCGCCCGCACCCGCTCGGCGCGATAGTCGTGAACCCGACCGATCTGCTCGCCCCAGGCGTCGATCAGCTGGTTCGCCTTCTCGACCTCGGTCTCGATCCCGCTCAAGAACTCGAGCACGCGCGGATCCTGCGTCGCAGCCTCGCAGCTGCGCACCCGCTTCATGACGAAGTAGGCCATGTTGCGGATCGAGCCCAGGCGGTTCCTGAGGTCGTGACGAAAGGGCGAGCTCGCCTCGTGCAGCACCTTCCCGAGCTCGACGGCGCGAAGCGTGTCGATGGGACGCATGGTCAGCTGCGCAGGCGGGTAGCGTCGCTGCGCGCCTTGACCAGCGCGAACAGGAGGTCCCGCACTTCGAAGGGTTTTCGCAAACAGACCGGCACGCCTTCGCGCGTGATGCTGCGCAAGAGCGCCGGGTCCGACGAACCGGTGATGCCGATGATGTCCATCTCGCGATCGAGCTTGCGCAGGTCGCGGCAGATCTCGATGCCGCCCGGGGCCGGCAGCATCAGGTCGAGCACGCAGGCGTCGACGCCGTTCTGCCGCGCGTACTCGAGCGCCTGCTGCCCGTCCAAGGCCGTTTCGACCACGATACCGAGCGAGCGGAGCGAGGCCGCGAGCGACTCGAGGTAGGGCGCCGCGTCGTCCACGACGAGCAGCGCGCGCCGGGTCAGCGCTCTCACGACGATCCGGAGCACTTGCGGGATCCCGACCGGCTTGTAGAGCATCGCGTACAGGCCCTCGGCGACGGCGGTGTTCACGAGGCTCTCGGAAACGAACGCGGAAATCAGCACGACCGGCGTCTGGGGACTCAGGGCCTTCGCACCCTTCAGCACCTCCACGCCGTTCACCTCGGGCATGACGACGTCGGAGAGCACGAGGTCGAACGTCTGCTCGCGGAGCAGCGCGAGCGCGTGCTTTCCGTCGGAAGCCTCGACCACGTCGTAGCCCTCGAGCTGAAGGTTCGCCGCGAGGCTCGTGCGAACTCCGCCGTCATCGTCCGCCACCAGGATGCGCGGTGCGGCCCCCCCTTCGGCCCCCCGCATCAACCCGTTCCCTTCATCACCGCCTTGAGCTGGCTGTTCGAGGACTTCATCCTCGCGACGTTGGCGAACAGCGTCACGCGCTGGATGAGCTCGTTCGGGCTGAAGGGCTTGCGCAGCATTCCGAGCATCTTACGCGACTCGATCGAGAGCTGATCCAGAAGTTCGGCGGCGTGGGCCGTGACGAGGATGCAACTCGGCATGCGCTCGCCGAGCTTGCGCTCGAGCGTCATGAAGAACTCGATTCCGTCCATATCCGGCATCTTCCAATCCAGACAGACCACGTGGAACTGCTCCCGCTCGACCACGCGCAACGCCTCGCGGGCCGAAGAGCAGGTGCGCACGTTGAAGTGGTCCGCGAGGACCGCCTCCATGCTTTTCAGCATCGCCAGGTCGTCGTCGACCAGAAGCACTCGCGTCGTGCCCGCTATGCCCATGACAGTCTCCGCTCAGCCGCTCGCTCGGCCCGCCCCGAGCCCGGCACCTCAGTTCGTACCCTCATCGGATCCATGGATGACGAGTCACCAACGGATCGCGAGCTAGCATTATAAGCCCGGCAACGTGCCGTCCCAGCAAAAATCGCGGCGCGTCATAGGGCATTCTGCTGATTTCCAGAAGGACTGGAAGCGAGGTGTTGCGCTTTGCGGCACCTCGCGGGTCGTCAACACCTTCGGACACGCCTACGCTTCCCGGTCGAAGGGAGCGCGCCATGAAAATCGGAGTTCTCGGCACGGGAATGGTCGGCAACGTGATCGCGAGCAAGCTCGTCGCCCTGGGGCACGAGGTGAGGATGGGCTCGCGCAGCAAGGGCAACGAGAAAGCACTCGCCTGGGTGAAGGAGGCGGGCTCGCTCGCGTCCGAAGGCAGCTTCGCCGACGCCGCGGCGTTCGGGGAGCTCGCTTTTCTGTGTACGTCCGGCGCGGGTTCGCTCGCCGCCGTGGAAAGCGCCAAGGCGGGGCTCTCCGACAAGATCCTGATCGACATCTCGAACCCGCTCGACTTTTCGAAGGGGTTTCCGCCGACGCTCTTCGTCTCGAACCAGGACTCGCTGGGCGAGCAGATCCAGCGTGCGCTACCCTCGACGCGCGTGGTCAAGACACTGAATACCGTCAATTGCCAGGTCATGGTCGACGCCGCGCGCGTGGCCGGGGGCGACCACGACATGTTCGTCTGCGGCAACGACGCCGCCGCGAAGGGCCGGGTGACCGAGATTCTGCGGGGCTTCTTCGGTTGGAGGAACGTCCTCGACCTCGGCGACATCTCCTGCGCTCGCGCTACCGAGGCGTACCTGCATCTCTGGCTCCGGCTCTACGGCTCGCTGAAGACGGGGGACTTCAACGTCCGGGTGGTACGCTAGATCGGCCAATGGCGCGCGGTCATGCATACCCGGCGGACCTCGCGCGTTTCGTAGCCGAGCATTGGCCGCATCCGGCGGCGCCGCTCCGGCTGACGCCGAAGCTGCTCGACGAGGCGCTCTCGGCCGCGTACCAAGCGTCGCTCACGACGGAAGAGACCCGGCCGACGCGGTTTCGGCTCCTGCTCACGCCGGTCGAAGAGTTGCCGGAGGCCGGTGTCCCGAACGAGGGCGTCCTCCGGCTCACGTTCGATCACGACCGTCCGCTGCACGAGGACGAGCTCCGGCGTCTGGCGCCGGCAGCTCCCTTCGAAACCTCGCTGATCGGCGCGCAGGCGGACGCAGCCGAAAAGCTGCGCATCTGGGGCATCGCTCATTCCGGTCCCACCTGGCTCGCGCCGACCTGGGGTGGCCGGAGCTTGGTCCCGAACTGGACGTACGATCCCATCGTGCACGTCACGGCGCCCGGCAAGATCGCGGTTCGCTCGGCAGGCAAGCTGATCGGCGCGATCGAGCGCGGCCTGCTCGTCGACGCCACGATCGACGTGTTCGAGTCGGACTGGCTGCCGCAGATGTTCGCGGAAGCGCGCGAGCAGATCCGCGCCGAGCACGATGCCCTGCAGGTCCGAAGCACGGTGCCGACCTCGGTCGAAAACTCGCTGATCGGGCGCGTCAGTCAGCACATGGTGAGGCGAGCGATTCAGCTCGTACGCGGGGCTCGTCACGGCGGCATGCTGCTCGTCGTGAGCGGCTCGGGCCCGGGCGCGCCGATCCCGGCCGGCCTGCGGCTCAAGTACCGCATCACGCAGGACGAGCCCTCGCACCGCTACCGCAGCATCCAGCTGCAGATTTTCGAGACGCTGGCCGCGGGCACGACGAACCCCACCGTCGGCTGGTCCGACTTCGAGTCGAGCGCCCATCCGCGCCTGGAGAAGCTCGAGCAGGAAGTGTTCGAGCTCTCGCGCGCCATCGCGAACCTCACGGCCATCGACGGCGCGGTCGTGCTCGACAAGCGCTTCGGTCTGCTCGGCTTCGGCGCCGAGGTGTCCGCGGAGCTGCCCGCTCCGGCGCGGGTGCTGCGCGCCCTCGACGGTGAAGGTCGCAACCGGATACCCGAAGAAGTCGAGAAATTCGGCACGCGCCACCGCGCGGCTTACCGCTTCGTCGGCGATCATCGGGACGGGCTCGCGATCGTGATCTCTCAGGACGGCGGCGTCAGCTTCGTCGCGCAGAAGGACGGAGAGGTCACGATCTGGGAGCAGTCCGTGAGCCCGTGAGCCCGGCGGGCGCTGCTCACGCGGGGCGCCGGCTTGCCTCGACGAGCGAGACCAGCGTGCCGATGAGCTCGTTCTGCTCGACGGGCTTCGTGACGTGCGCCTGAAACCCCATGGTCAGAGCCTTTTGCCGGTCGGTCTCGCGCGCGAAGGCCGTGAGCGCGAGCGCGGGAGTGCGGATACCGAGCGCGCGGAGGCTCGCGATGAGCTCGTAGCCGTCGCCTCCCGGCATCGCGATATCGCTCGCGATCACGTCGAACGGCTGCTGCCGCAGCTGTTCGAGCGCGGCCTGTGCGGAGCCCGCGCGGTGCACGCTCGCTCCTTGTTCTTCGCAGAAGGTGGCGATCATGGCCAGGGCGTCGGGCTCGTCGTCGACCGCCAGCACGCGCACACCCGCGAGCCGGGCGGAGTCGGTCGCGCCGGTGGCGGCCGGGTCCGACGCCGGAGCCGCCGCTCGCGGGCTGCTTCCGAGGCTGCGATCGAGCGGCAGATCGACGATGAACGTCGCGCCCCGATCGGCGCCCGCGCTCAGCGCATACACGTTTCCGCCGTGGAGCTCCACCAATTGCTTCACGATCGAAAGCCCGATTCCGAGACCGCCGTGCTGGCGCGCCGTCGAGCCGTCGGCCTGCCGAAAACGCTCGAAGAGATGCGGCAAGAACTCCTCGGCGATGCCCTGGCCGCTGTCGCGGACGCGAATCTCGACCTGCGAGTCGACCTGCGAGACGCCGAGCTGCACGCGGCCGCCCCGGGGTGTGAACTTGACCGCGTTCGACAACAAGTTCCAGACCACCTGCTGGAGGCGCGCCGGGTCCCCGCTCACCAGCGGAACCGTGGGCGCGATCGCGATCTCCAAACGAACGTCCTTCGCCGCGGCGGCCGGCAGGATCGAGTCTACCGCCGCCTTGCTGACGGCGGCCAGATCGACCGGCTGGACCTCCAAGCGCATCGTGCCCGACGTGATACGGCTGATGTCGAGCAGGTCCGTGACGAGCTTGGCCTGCGCGCGCCCGTTGCGCTCGATCACGTCGAGCGCGTTTCGCGCGGGTTCGTCGCTCGTCATGCGCTTCTTCAGAATCTGCGTCCAGCCCAGAATGGCGCTGAGCGGTGTGCGGAGCTCGTGAGACAGAGTCGAGAGGAACTCGTCCTTGAGCCGCGTGGCCCGCTCCGCCTCGGCGCGCGCGGCTCGCTCCTTCTCCAGAAGATCCGCCCGCTGCCGCTCGGCTTCCGCTCGCCGCTCTGCATGCGAGTTGATTTCTGCGGCGGAGGACGCGACGAGCAGCGTAAAGAGCAGCATTTCGACGAGGGTGCGCGTGGCGCTTCCGAAGGCCGTGTCGAAGTAGCCGTGGCGCTCGCCGCGCACGCGCACGAGTCCGACCAGGGTGGGAACCAGGACGAGGGCCGGTATCAGGCGGCGAGCGAGGCTGCCGCCCTCGGTGTCACTCGTCAGGAGCCGCAGCGGGCCGCACTCGGGTGTGTTCAGGACGAGGCCGAGCGACGTTGCCAGGATGAAGGTCGCCGTCTGCAGGGCGATCACCGTGGACCGAGGCAGGCTGTACAGCGTGCTGGCGCCGTAGAGGTAACCGATGAGGCCGAGCGTCGACAGGCCCAGCGTGCCGAGAGCCAGCGCCGCGACCCAGCGCCGCGCGCGAGAGCCCCGAGGGCGCGACGCGAGCACGACGGCGATGCCGATCAATGTCCACGCAGTCGCAGCCGAAAGCCCCATGCGCCCCGGAGAGGTGACCCCGAACTGTCCCCAGCTGCGTCCGAACAGCAGGACGCGGTCGATGCCGAGATCGAGGCCCGAAGCATGCTCGAACAGCGCGGTCGAGCCGATCGCGACCAGGAATATCCCGAGGAGCGGAGAGAGCCTTCGCCAACCCCTTCGCAACGAGAACAGCGCGGTGCCGGCGAGCGTCACCGCCAGGGAGGTGTTCGGCTGGATCGAGATGCCGGTGTTCGCCCAGTCGGTCAGGCGTGGGATGTCCGCGACGTAGCCCGAGAGCGAGACGAGTCCTCCCAGAACGAGGTAAAGCTCGATCGTCGCGAGCACGCGTCCCAGCTGCGAAACGGTCGGCACGCCCGCGCTCCCGGAAGCGTCGTGCGTGTCGCGCGACGCCGGTCCGGGCGATCCGAGATCGCTCGCCATCATGCGTCATCGTCGAAGTACCAGACCGCACGTGGCGTTGCCATTGGGGCAAATTGCCCCGAGCGCTCCGTCAGCGCGATCGGCGCCGGCGCGCGAGCAGAGCGAGTCCGCCGAGCGCAAGCACGAACGAAGCCGTGCCGCCCCGGGGCGCGCGCGCCGTCCGACAGCCGCTGGCCGAGGCGCTGCTCCTGGCCTCTGCGACGCCGTCGTCGATGTCGATCGAGCCGTCACCGTCGACGTCGATGTCGAGATCAGCGATGTTCTGTTCGTAGAGCGCCCGAGCACAGGCGGGAATTTGCGTGCCGCCGAGCACGTACTCGCCGTCGCAGAAGATGGCTCCGTCGCCCGAGCATTCGGCCTGACAGTCGGCGCGAAACTCGTACTCGCACTCCTCGAACTGTCGTTCCTGGCAAACGGTCTGACAGTCCATATTGGCCTGCGCCGTGCACGAGCCGCCGCAACACTCGATACAGTGGGTGTAACAGCTCTCGCTCACGACCGGGCGGCAGCGTGTGTCGCACTCACCGTCGCAAGTGGCTTCGCAGCTCGCGTTGCAGGTCTCCACGTCGTCTTTGCCGGCGCAGGACGCCTGGCACGAGCCCACGCACTCGCCGAAGCAGTTGTGGAGGCAGGTGATGTTCTGGCCGAGATCGCAGTCGCGCGAGCACGACACCGTGCATTCGTCCTCGCAGCGCGCGTTCGGGTCGAGCGTGCACTCGCTGCGGCAGGTCGTGTGCAGCTTCGTCGCGCAGGCTTTCTTGAACACGCCGAGCTCGTCGCAGCTCGCGGAACACTCGATACTGCCGCGAATTTCGCAGGAGCTCACGCCCTCGAGCCGCAGGTTCTCGCATTCGGGAATGCCTGCGCGCGCACTGTGTCCCCAAGACGAGGCGAGAAGTCCGACTGCCGCACCGAACGCACGTTTCCCGATGATCATGCCGCCTCTCCTTGCGCCGAACCGACCCGCGCGCGGGCCGGTGCTTTGCGATTTCCTCGAGCCAGCGGACACGACAGCAAGGTGCGTGCCCGCTCGACGAGCTTCGGAGAATCCGCGCGAATGCGCAAGGTGCGTCTTCCACCCACGCGCTTCACCACGACATTTCTGGCGTGGTGTCGATGTAGGGAGACAGGTTCGGGGGCGTTTTACAACAAAGCGCGGATCCCGGGCTCCGCCGTCAGTCCGAGTCGCCTCCCGACTTCCTTGCCGTCACGAAAAGCGAGCAGCGTCGGCATCCCCCGTACCCCGTAGCGGGCGGCGAGCTCCGGGCACTCGTCGACGTCGACGGTCCCGACCAGCGGCGCCTGCGAGCCTTCGGCGACTCGCTCCAGGATGACCGCCTGGTGCTTGCAGGGGCCGCACCAGCTCGCCGTGAAGTCCACCAGGACCGGCCTTTCGGCCCGAAGAACCAGCGCCTCGAAGTTGAGCTCATTGAAGACCTGCACTTTGCTCGATGCCAAGCGGCACCTCCTTTCCCCGGTCAGGTCTCGAGACCGCCTCCGATGACAGACTTTTTTGGCATGTCATCTTGAGCCGTGTCGAGACCTATCCCGGTGGCCATGCCGCCTTCCGCCGAAGCCCCGATCGCACCGACCGCCGTGGACGCGGACACGCTCGAGCTGCTTTCGTGCGTGGCCCAACGCGAGCGCAGCGCCCTGGCCGCGCTCGCCCGGCACGAAGGGCTGAGCTCGGAGGAAGCGGTCGACTGCGTACAGGACGCGCTCTGCACGCTGCTCGACCTCGTGCAGACGGGGCAGGTGGGTCCCGGCGCCGAGCTCTCGCCGCTCCTTTTCACGGTCGTGCGAAATGCAGCTCGGAATCGCCGGCGCCGTCACTTTCACGCCAGGCCGCACCTCGAGCTCGGCGGGAGTGACCTCGCCGACGAGAGCCTGGTAGTTCCGGAGGAGCTGCTTTCGCGGGCCGAGGAAACGGTGCGCCTGCGCGCCTGCATCGCGGAGCTCTGCGAGATCCAGCACGCCGTCGTGACGCTGCGCCTGCTCGAGGAGCGGGCGGGGGAGGACGTGGCGGCGCTGCTCGGCGTCTCCAAGAATCACGTCGCCGTGCTGCTGTACCGCGCGAAATCAGCGCTGCGCGAGTGCATGACTGCGGTCGAGTGAAGCGGTCGAGCGAGCGTGACTGAGCGCGCGTGTCCGACCGTGGAACTCAGGCAGGCAAGGGCACGCGCTCCAGCGCGTCGCCGGGAACGCGCGGGAAACGATCCGCTTGCCAGTCCTGGCGGGCGCGGAGAATTCGCTCCTTCGAGCTCGAGACGAAGTTCCAGTCCATGAACCGCTGGCCCGGCAGCTTCGCGCCGCCGACGAGCAGCAGCCGTGCCGCCTCGAGCGCGGCGAGCTCCACCTCCACGCCGGCGCGCAGCACGAGCAGCGTGCCGGATTCGTAAGGGGCGCCTTCGCATTCGAGCTTGCCCTCGACGAGGTACACGCCCCGCTCGGCGTGCTCGGGATCGATCGTCAGGCGGGCTCCCCGCTCCAGGCGTGCGTGCACGCAGAGCGTGGGCGAGAGGACGCGGGTGGGCGCGCGCGCTCCGAAAGCGCTCCCGGCGATCACGTCGAGCTCCGCCCCGGGCCTGACGACGCGCGGGATGGTGGCGGCTGGGTGGTGCTCGAAGCTCGGCGGCATCTCCTCTCGATCCGGCGGCAGCGCGACCCAGATCTGCACGCCGTGCAGGCGCACGCCGCGAGCTCGCGTCTCGGCGGGGCTTCGCTCCGAGTGCACGACGCCGCTTCCGGCGACCATCCAATTCACGTCGCCCGGATGGATCTCCTGCGTCGAGCCGAGGTTGTCGCGGTGCAAGAGCTCGCCTTCGAACAGGTAGGACAGCGTAGCGAGGCCGATGTGAGGGTGCGGCGCGATGTCGATGCCCTGGCCCGGAGGCAGTGAGAGCGGACCGGAATGATCGAGGAAGGTGAACGGTCCGATCTCGCGCCGTGCACGCCACGGCAGCACGCGCCGCACGGTCGTCCCGCCGAGCTCGCGCAGGCGGGCCGAAAGCGCGAGCTGGACGGCGCTCGTCTCCCACTTCGCGCGATCGTCCTCGGCGACGCCGAGGGTCCAGCTCGGCGGATCGCTCGCGGGGAACGAGTCGGCGAGCGTCTCGTCGATGAGGGCGTTGCCGCTCAGGAGATCTTCGCTGGCAGGCATGCTGGATCCTTAGTGCCTGGCTCCCCCGGCGCCCAGCCCCAGGGCCGGCGCCGGATGTGTTGGTGGGGAAGCAGAGGGTTGCCGGGGCCCGCCAGAGGAATTTTTTTGGTGATTCACGCTAGGTGAGCCACCGTCGAGCAAACCAACCCCCAAAATCCGTCGGCGGGCCCTGGCGTCTCCCTGGCGTCGTGGCGGCCTCTGTCAGGCCAACGGACATCGACGAGCCAACGGTACATAGATGAGCTCGACAGCAGAACCGGCGACTCGTCTCGCGCGGCGGCTCGATACTTCGGACGCCGTCGTGGTCGGCCTGGGCGCGATGATCGGCGCGGGGGTGTTCGCGGTCTGGGCGCCGGCCGTGCGCGCGGCGGGAAACGGCGTGCTGTTCGGGCTGCTGCTCGCGGCGGTGATCGCGTACTTCAACGCCACGTCGTCGGCGGCACTCGCCGCTCTGTATCCCGAGTCGGGAGGAGCCTACGTGTACGGCCGCGAGCGGCTCGGGCGTCTCTGGGGCTTCCTCGCCGGTTGGGCGTTCGTCGCCGGCAAGCTCGCGAGCTGCGCCGCGATGGCGCTGACGGCGGCGAGCTACCTGGCGCCGTCCTTCGCGCGGCCTGCGGCGGTGGCTTCCGTCGTCGCGCTCACGTCGCTCAACTACCTCGGCGTGAAGAAGAGCGTGCTCTTCACGCGAGTCGCCGTGACGCTCGTGTTGCTGGTGCTGGGGTGCGCCGTGGCCGCCGTGTGGCTCGGCGGCGCGGCGGATCCCGGGCGCCTCTGGCCGCTTCACGGCGCGACCGCCTACGGTGTGCTTCAGGCGGGCGGACTGCTGTTCTTCGCGTTTGCGGGGTACGCGCGCCTCGCGAGCCTCGGGGAAGAGGTGGTGGAGCCGGCGCGCACGATTCCACGCGCCATCCCGATTGCCCTGGGCGTGACCGTCGCCGTCTACGCGGTGGTGGCGGTGAGCGTGCTCGCCGGTGCGACCCCGGCCGCTCTTGCTGCTTCCGCGGCGCCGCTGGCCGCCGCCGTCGAGGCGGGCAACCACGCGAGCGTGCTGCCGCTCGTGCGCGCCGGCGCCGGGCTCGCGTCGCTGAGCGCGCTGCTTTCGTTGATCGTCGGCGTCAGCCGCACACTGTTCGCGATGTCGTCCCGCGGCGACCTGCCCGCGCTCTTCGGCAGAGTCCATCCCCGCGACAAGGCCCCGCATCGCGCCGAGCTCGTGGTCGGCATGGTCGTGGCGGTCGTCGTGGCGATCGCGGACATCCGCGGCGCCATCGGCTTCAGCTCGTTCACGGTGCTCTCGTACTACGCGATCACGAACGCCGCGGCCTTCACCCTCGAGCCGGAGCGGCGTCGCTGGCCGAAGGCGTACGCGGTGCTCGGTCTCGGCGGTTGCCTGGTTTTGGCGTTCACCTTGCCGGTCGTCTCGGTGCTCGCGGGTTCTGCGGTGCTGCTCGCCGGTGTCGGCTGCGGCGCCCTGCGAAGATCAGGCTAGGTTTCGGCGGGTTTCGGGGTGCGCACGCGAACGCTGCGGATCCTGCGCTCCGAAGCGTCGACGACCTCGAGCTCGATGCCGTCCATCGTGACGAAGTGCTCGCCGGTCGTGGGGACCCGTCCGGCGAGCGACAGACAGAGCCCGGCTATGGTGCCGAAGTCCGTGCCCTCCGGCAGCTCGATGTCCAGCGCGCGGTTGATCTCGCGGATCGGCGTCGGTCCGCTCACCAGGGCGCTGCCGTCGTCCTCGATGTGGATGCCCTCGCGCGCCTGACGGGTGTGCTCGCTCACGATCTCTCCGACGAGCTCCTCCACCAGATCCTCGATCGTGACGATGCCGGAAGTGCCGCCGTGCTCGTCCACCACGATCGCGAACGGCGAATGCTCGGTGCGCATCTCGTTGATGAGCTCGACGACGCGCTTGGTCTCGGGCACGAAGAACGCGGGGCGGATCAGATCCTCGAGCACGAAGAGCTCGCGCTCCCAGGCGAGCGCAATCACGTCCTTGACGACGATGTAGCCGACGACGTTGTCCGTCGTGCCCTCGTACACGGGGACCCGGCTGTACTTGTGCTCGAGCAGGACGCGCCTGAGCTCGTCCCGGCTGGCCCCGCGCACCAGCATGATCACGTTCTGCCGCGGGACCATCACGTCCGCGGCGGTCAGATCGGGGAGCTCGAGCGCGCGCGACACGATTTCGCCCGTCGCCGGAGGGATGGTACCGGCCTGGCTCGCCTCTGCGACGATCTCCCGCAGCTCTTCCGCCGAATGGCGCGTCTCGGTGAACGTGGTCTTGTCGCCGAAGGGCTTGAGCACGAGGTTCGCGCTCGCGCTGAGCAGCCACACGAGCGGCCTCGCCACCCACGACAGCCAGAGCAGCGGGCGCGCGATCAAGAGCGCGTAGGTTTCGGCCCCGCGCAGCGCGAGCGACTTCGGCACGAGCTCGCCGATGACGACGGTGAGGTACGAAACGCCCGCGATCACGATCGCGAGCGCCACCCCTTCCTCGTGATTCTCGAACCAGCCGAGCTCGACCAGCCAGAGCTCGAGCCGCGCCGCGATCGAGCGACCGCCGAAGGCGGCCGCGGCGGCGCCGACCACGGTGATGCCGACCTGCACCGTGGCGAGGAACCGCTCCGGATTCCCGCGCAAGGCGAGCACGGCTCGCGCGCCGCCGTGCCCCTGTTCGGCGAGTTCTTGAATCCGATTCTTGCGCAGGGCGACGAGCGCGATCTCGGCGCCCGCGAAGACGGCGTTGGCGAGCACCAACAGCAGAATGACGATGAGCTCGCTCAAGGCCCGGCTCCGCGGCGTTCGTTCCGGAGTCCTCGCGCTCGCGGTGCTGGCGGCGTTGTCACTTCGAGCGCTGTAGCATGCACTCGCCAGGGCCTCTTGCGTGTGCGGCAAACCGCCCCGGCGCGCGGGCGCCCGCCAGGACGACGACGACGCACCCGCCCCGCCAGCTCGCCGCCGCGCGACGAAGCCCGGAGGTTCAGGTCGTCTTGAGACTCTTGTGGCGCGTCCAGCAGCGCGGACATCGCCACTGCATCAAGAGCTTACCCTCGGCATCGACCGTCCGAGCGAGGCGCCAGCCGTGGCGGGCGCTGATGAGCGTGTAGTTCGTCTCGACTTCGGGCGACTCGACCTTACAATCCGAACAGACCCGAACATTTCGAGTCTCGCTGCCGGTCTCGTCGTCGGTGTCGCGCATCTCGTTCCTGACGTCCGTACCTCGATTCTTCCCCGAAACGGCGTTTCTCGCAATCGCTCGCACGCCGGCCGAGCGAAGAAGCCGTGGCGGCGAAGTGCGTGCGCCTCGCACCTTGGAGTGACACGGCGGGGGTGGCAGGCCCCGTCATTTTTGTGAGGGGGTGCAACACCCAGTGGAACCGCGGGGGCGCGCGCGTTCGAGCGACGCGGCTCGCGGCGAGGTTCAGCTCTTTTCGACGTGCTTGAGCTTGATCACGGGTTTCAGCGTGAAGGCGCAGGGCCCCGTCTGGTCGAGCGATTCCACCAGATCGAAGTCGACCACGAGCCTTAGCGTGTCGCTGTCTTCGACGTCGAGCGCCTTGAAGGGGTGGTTGATCTTCACGCCGGTGGTCGGGACCCGACGCAGGTCGAGGGCGCAGCGTTCGCCGCTCACGAGCACGACCTCGTTCTGGCCTTCCGCCTCGATGAACAGTCGAATCTGCGTGATCTTGCCGCTTCCGAGCTCGAGCTCCCCGAGCGTCGCGCGAACGTCGTTGCGCAGGGCGACGAGATCGAAGGTCCCGGCGGGCGCCGCGACGGTCCGCCAGCCGCTCGTGCTCTCGTCAGGGTCGGCGTTGCCGTCTTCGGCGTCGCCGTCTTCAGCGTCGTCGTCGCCGTCGTCCCCGGCCACGTGCAATTCGACGCGGTCGAGGGAGACGTAGACGTGCTCGATCGTCGCCGTGTCGGGTGGGGCGTCGGTCAGCTCCACGACGACCGTGGTGCCGCTGCAGGCGGCGAGCAGAAACGGAGCCACGACGATTCCGAGGGGTTGGATGTTTCGAGCCATGGGCACACTCCTCGCCCCGTCGGTGGGTGCGCCGGACGCTTTTTATGATCCCCCCGGCTCAATTGCTGGAAACAATTGGGTTTTGAAGGCAACGCCGGCTCACGCAGGTGAAGCACTACCCGAGCGGCGTCGTCAACCTCGACTACGTGCGCACCGGCGCCTGATCCCCGCCGAAAGCGGCTATTTTCGCGAAG
>DASXWF010000219.1:0-1712 GCA_036503835.1 Polyangiaceae bacterium
AAGCTTCGCGCCCGGAGCGAAGCGCCGCTCGTGCTCTTTTCCTACTACAATCCCGTGTTCACCTTCGGAGCGGGCGCGCTGCCGGCGGCCGCGGCTCGGGCCGGTATCGACGGGCTCCTGCTCGTGGATCTGCCGCCGGAAGAAGGCGGCGATCTGCGCGCCGCCGCCGCCCGCGAACGGCTGGCCATGATCCGACTGGTCGCTCCCACCACCGGCCCCGAGCGCGAGCAGCGCGTGCTCGCCGACGCGAGCGGGTTCATCTACTACGTGTCCGTCACGGGCGTGACCGGGAGCCGCGAGGCACCGCTCGCCGACGCGGGCCGGCAGGCGGCGGCGCTGCGCGAGCGCGCGCGGCTTCCCGTCGTGGTGGGCTTCGGGATTCGCACGCCCGAGCAGGCGCGAACGGTCGCGTCGGCGGGCGTCGACGGCGTCGTGGTCGGCACGGAGATCGTGCGCGTGATGGCCGCCGCGCCGAACCCCGAGGCGCGCGTTCGCGCCGTGAGCGAGCTCATCGGCTCGCTGCGCCGCGGACTCGACCAGAAATAGCCGCTCGGTCGCGCCGTCAGCCGAAGACGCGCACCAGGATGCGCATCAAGAAGCCCGTGAACTCGCGGCCGTACTGCACCGACGCCGCGATGCACGGCTCTTCGCGCGCGACCAGGAAGCCGTGCTCCGAGCCCGGCAGCATCTCGTGCAGATCGCCCGGGCCGACGACGCGTCCGCTCGTGTCGCGGTAGCTGCCCTCGAGCACGAACAGCGCTTCGGCGCCAGGATGGCGGTGGCGGGGGAAGCGCATGCCGGGCGAGAAGCGCACGAGGTGTACGTCCGCGCCCCGGCAGCGTTCTCCAGCCGGAATTTCGATCAGACGCAGCCCGGGCAGCTTGGATTTTCGCCAGGCTTCCGGGTCGCGCGAGCGATCGAGGATCGCGACCACGTCGGCTTCGGGCAGATCCCAGAGCGCGGCGATGCGCGCGAAGAACGGCGCGTAGCGGAGAGGCAGCGCTTCGACGGCGGAGAGCAGCCGCGCCGTCGCTTCCGGGTTCGCCGGCTCCGGCTCGAGCAGGCGATGGAACTCGCCGAGCGCCGCGAGCTCGGCCGGACTGACCTCGCCCGAGGTGTCCCGGAGGAACGCCGGCAGCTCGAGGTCAGGCGTGCTCATGCCCGGCCCTCTCCCGGTCGAAGAACGCCCGCAGCTTGAGCAGCGCCGAGCGCGTGCGCGATTTCACGGTCCCGACCGGCAAGCCCACGTTCTCGCCGATCTCGCTGCTCGTGAGTCCGGCGAAGTAGCCGAGCAGGATGACTTGTCGTTCGGCTTCGGACATCGTCGCGAGGGCCTCGCGCAAACGGCCATGCTCCAAGATACGTCCGGCGTCGGCGGACGGATCCGCGAGCGCGTGGACGAAGCTCTCGTCGAACGTCTCGGATCGAGACCGCCGCGCGCGCAGGCGATCGATCGCGCGGCTGCGCAGCCGGAGGCCGAGCCAGGCGGAGACCGAGCCGCGCTCGCGCGAGTAGTCCGCGGAGCGGCGCCAGACCTCGATGAACACGTCGTGCACGACGTCCTCGACCTCGTTCGAGTCCGAGAGGATGCGCAACGCGACGGCTCGCAGCCGCGGCGAGTGGCGTTCGTAGAGCGTCGCGAGCGCCGCGCGATCGGCGCGGCTCATGCGTGCGACCAGCTCCTCGTCGGTTTCACTCGACGGAGCGGACAT
>DASXWF010000220.1:0-16060 GCA_036503835.1 Polyangiaceae bacterium
CCAGCGAAACGATTGGGGCACGCCCTGCGAAGCAGGGCCAACCATCGCTTGCGATGGTTGCGCTTATCTCATAAGCGGTGCACTAGCCGGGGCGCCCGTCGCGCGGAGGCCCAAGGCCGAGCAACGACGGGACGTACTTCGCCGTCCCAAAGTGGGGGCAGCCATCAATGCTCTTCCCGGGTCGCCCGCGTCGCCCGCGTCGCCCACACCACGCGCACCGCTCGCACCACGCGCACCACGCGCACCACGCGCACCACGCGCACCGCTCGCACCACGCGCACCACTCGCGCCGCTCGCACCGCCCGCGGGCCGCGGTCAGCCGCGCATGAGTTTGCCGAGGAGTTCGATGTTCTCGCGCTCGCGGAGCTTCAGCGCGTCGACGGCCGCTTCGTAGGGAGGGCCGAAGGGCCAGGCGCCGTCCAGCGCGGCGAGTTTGTCGCTCACGGCCTGCGCCGAGAGCTTTTCGGGCGACGCGGAGACACGCTCGCTCTGTCCCGGTACGACTTCTTCCAGGAAGTCGTGGACTTTCTTCGAGTAGTCGAGGGCAAAGAAGGGGCGCTTGGCGGCGACGGCGAGGATCAAGGAGTGCAGGCGCATCGCGACGACGAACTCGGCGCTCGCGATCAGTGCGCCGGCCTCGTCGGGCGCGAGGTTTCGATCGATGACGGTCGCGTGCTCTTTGAAGCGCATGCGCTCCACCACGTCGTGGTGGACGCGCGTGTCGCGGGGGTGCCAGAACGGCACGAAGAGCAGCGGAGTTTTCTTGCGCTCGTAGAGCGCGTCCAGCGTCTTGGCGAGCTCGCCGATGAAATGATCGTAGAGCTGGGTGTTCTCCCGGCTGCGGAGGCCGAGCGCGTTCACCACGCTCACCGGCAGCCAGGGCACGGTGTCGAACCAGTGCCGGAGACAGACGACGATCCGCCGTTCGGCGGAGCCCGCGGGCGCGGCGTGCGCCTCGTGATTCACGACGGGGTCGCTCGTGACGAAGACCAGGTGCTCGGGTACGCCGAGCTCGACGAGCAGCCGTTTCGAGCCGCTGTCGCGCACCGTGACGCAGTGCGCGCGCGAGAGGATTTCGCGCGTGAGCCGGCGATTCAGCGGATTTTCGAGCGGTCCGACGCTGACCGCGTAGATGAACACGCGTTTTCCGAGCGCCACGGCGGCCAGCACTCGCGACAGGTAGCGGAGCGGATTGTAGATGCTCGTGTGATCCTGGAAGAGCCCGCCGCCGCCGCACACGAAGACGTCCGAATCGCGAATGGCCTGCAGCGTATCCACCAGGGAGCGCGCGGACAGCACGCGCGTGTTCGGCTTCAACGCAAGGCGCCGCGTTCGCTCCGGGCTCATCGACAGCACCGTCACCCTTTCGGGGTCGAAGCTCTGGATGGCGGAGTGGACGGCTTCGAAGATCGCCTCGTCGCCGAGGTTGTCGGAACCGATGAACGCAAACTGACAGACGCGTAGGCTCACAGCTTTCCTCTGAACGCTTCGATCACGCGCTCCCAAGAGACTCGCTCGCGATGTCGCTCGAGCTCGGCCCCGCCGAGGCGCGGGCGAAGCCCGGCGGAGAGCTCCTCGAGCGGGTGACAGTAATCCATCTGATCCGCGATGCCCTCGATGCCCGTCGTGTACACGGGCAGTCCGTACACGGACGCCTCGAGGCAGACGATGCCGTAGCCTTCGGGATCGTTCGGAACGGTCACGTTCGGCATCACGTAGGCGTCGGCGTTTCGATACCAAAAGAGCCGCTCGTCGTCGTCGATGCGGCCGAGGAGGAACACCGAGCCTTCGAGCCCGAGCTCGGCGACCGCGCGTTCGATGGTCTCGCGTTCGGGACCGCTGCCCGCGATCACGTACGAGTACCGGTCACGGAGCTTCGGCATGAACTCGCGCACGAACCAGGCGTTGCCCTTGCGCTTCACCAGCCGGTTGATCGAAAACAGCACGGGCTTGTCGAGCGGAATGCCGCGGCGCGCGCGAATGTCGCCGCCGCCCTGCGGTTGCGCGGCGTCGAGCGTGCCGAGATCGATGGCGTTCGGCACGACCGCGAGCCTGTCGGCCGCGACGCCGCGGCGCGCGCACTCGGCGCGCGTGTAGGTGCTCACGCAGATCACGCGGTCGGCGCGCGCCACCAGCCTCGGAACGACGGCTTGGTAGCCGTAGCGGTCGTAGGTGATGTCGAGGCCGTGCACCGTGACGCTGATGCGCGCTTTCGAGACGCTGCGGATCGCCGGGATGAGCACCGCGAGCAGGGCGTCGGCCAAGTGCACGCGATCGTAGCGGCGCGCGGAGCGCGCGATCTCGAAGGAAGCCCGAGCGAGGAAGCGCGGCAGGGCGCGGTTCCCGGCCGGGTTTGCGAGCAGGGTGACGTCGTCCAGGCGGCTCCAGTAGGTGTAGAGGTCGGCCGCGTACTGCTCCATCCCGCCCTGGATCGGGGGGTACTTGCGCGTGACGAGCAAGACCTTCTGCCGCGGCATCGGACGACGTCTATGAGTCGGAGCGCCGCACTATTGCACGGGGACCGGCATTGGAGTAGCTCCGCGGCCGAGCGCCTGGACGCCGTCGGGTCGAGCTCACGTTTGCTAGGATCACCCTTCTTCTCATGCCGACGCGAGACACTCTGCTCGAGCGAATCCGAATCGGCGCGCTGCTCGCGGGCGCGCGGCGCGTCTGGCCGGACATCCTGCTGCTCGTCGCGCTCGTGGCGGGCAACGGCTTCGTGCGCTGGGTCGGGCTCGATCCGATCGAGAACGGCGGCGACCCGCTCGACAACTGGTACTTCGTGCGCCAGTTCGCCTACGAGAATCACCCCGCGACGGCCTGGCTCGACCATCACAGCGCGCGCTTCGGGATCCACTGGATCACGTTCCTCGTGCAGAAGATCTTCGGCGTTCACCCGAAGTTTTACTACTTTCCACAGCTCTTCGCGTCGGCGCTGTGCGTCGGCCTGGTCTACCTGCTCGGGCGCCAGGTCGCGGGGCGCGCGGTCGCCGTGCTCGCCGCGCTCCTGCTGATCGAAAATGATCTATTCGAGTCGGCGAGCTCGCAGCTCCGTCGCGGCATCTTCGAGACGGCCTACGCGCTGATCGTTGCGAATTGCCTGGTGCGCTACATCTCGACGAGCGGGCGGCAGGCCGAGCGCTGGCTCCTCGCCTGCACGCTCGCCCAGTTCCTGACGTACATGGTCGAGCTGCCCTCGCTCTTCCTGATGCCCGCCGTGCTGCTGGTGATGTGGCTCGCGCACCGGAACCTCAAGCATCTGCTCTGGTACTGCGGGATCCTGGTCGGCCTGTTTCTGGTGGAGACCGCGATCTATTCGATCTTCACTCAGTATTCGAGCCGACTCGCCGTCATCACCGGCGCCCACCTGAGCAAGGAGGGAACGCCGCACGACTTCTGGTATGTGCTCGGACGCGTCACCGAGGCGGATGAGTCGACCAAGCTCGTCTACTACACGTTCTTCGGCGCCGGCGCGGCCATCCTGGCGTTCCGCGACAGTCTGAAGGAGCGAGTGCCGGTGTTGTTGACGGCGAGCTTCTTGTTCTTGATGACGTTCACGCTGCGCGGAATCGACCCGATCAGGGTCTTCCAGCGCAACAGCGGCCGGTACATTCTGATGACGGTTCCACCGGCGCTGGTGGCCGTCTCGATCGTGATGATCGCGGCGCTGGGCGAGCTCGGCGCCTTTCTGGGCCGCACGCGCGCCTTCCAGCGCTTTCGTCTCCAGGGCACGGTCGCCCTGCTCGCGGGCCTGGCCTTCGCGCTTTTGCTGATCGCCGGCGAAGGTCTGAAGGGCTGGAGCGAGCGGCGCAAGCCGCACGCGTGGGAGAGCCTGGACACCGTCTATTCGCTCCTGAACGACACGTACGCGAGGAAGCTCCCGATCATCGCCGAAGTCTCGAAGCGAAAGGGCCAGGAGCAGGGCTGGCAGGCCCGGGGACTGCACTGGGCGCTGAAAGGCTTCGTCCGCGACGATCTGCTCGTCCAGCGCGGCGTGCTGCCCGATTTTCAGTACGAAAAGAGCATCGAAATCCTGGACTCGGAGCGCCGTTATGCGCCCGTGACGCCGGAGCTCGACGCCGACCGCGTGCGACAGCTCGAGCGCGAGGGCTGCGCCGTCGTGCTGCGCGTCCGCGGCTCGTTCATGGAAGTGTCGCCGCGCAGCGCGCGCTTGCCGGCGCGCTGCAAGCCGTAAAGCGCCGGCGTCCGAGCCGTCGAATCGATCCGTATCAGGCCGGCTCGGCCTTGCGCCTGCGCGCGATCATGTAAAGGCCGGGGACGCCGAGCACGAGCGTGTAGGCGAACAGGATCGCCCGGTCCAGGCTGGCCGCGGCCATGCCGAGCTCCGGCGGACAGCCGAGGATGGTGGAAACGCCGCCGAGCACCATCTCACGGACGCCCAGGTTGCCGGGGGTGAGGTTCACGAGGGACATCACGAGCGTCGCCGAACCGAGCAGCACCGCGTCGAGCAGCGACACGTCGAGACCGAACGCACCGAAGCAGATCCACATCCTGACGGCGTTCGAGACGACCTTCGTCACCGTCACCGCCGCGAGCACGAGGATCCCCGAACCGTTGCCCCGGATCACCTCGATCCCCTCGGTGAGGCGCCGGAGCTGCCGCGCCACCAGCCCGCTGCCGCTCGGGATCAAGAACTTCGGAGGCCGGAACGCGAACGCCCCGGCGACGCTGAGCCCGCCGAAGATGACGTAGAGCGGCAGCGCTTTGGGGTCGCCGCCGGTCTCGACGGCGGTCGCGATCAGGCCCGCGAGCGCGGAGATCGAGCCGTTCACGACCGCGCCGACCATCAGCGCGGACAGGTACAACGCATACGGCAAATCGTGCTGGCGGCGCAGCACCATGGCGCGCACCACGGAGCCGGCGTTGAACGGCAGGTAGTTCAACAGCAAGGCGACCCCGGTGAGCCAGAACCCGTCGAGCGCCGGCTCCTGCACGTCGAGGCGCCGCAGCATGAACGTGAACTCGATCGTGCGCTGCAGGTGCGAAGCGAACATCATCAGCGCGAGCACGAGGACGGCGCCCCAGCCGAGATCGAACGCCTGCAGAATCTGCTCGCGCTTCGCGAGCAGCTGCCGCACGAGAAAGCTCACGCAGAAGATGCCGAACAGCAGCATCAGCACGCCGCGCACGATGCGCGCCCTGCCGGTCTGCGTGCCCGCGCTCACCGGCAGTCCCCTCGTCCGAGCTCGCGCCGGTTCAGCTTGAGCCAGCGGTTCGCGAGCGACACCTCCACCTTGCAGTCCTCGGCGCGCGCCGGCGCACCGGGGCGAACCAGCCGCCCGGAGAAGCGCACCTCGGTCGAGAACCACGGCAGCTTGCCGGAGGAGTCGAGCAGGAGCTCGTCGTCGATGTAGACCATGTACGCGGCGCGGAGCGCCTTGTACCCGGAGCGGCCCGTCGCGAGGACGGGCACGCCGCGCTCGTAGGCGGTCGACAGGTTCCGCTCGAGATTGCGTGTTTCCGCGAAGGATCCGTCCTTCGCCGCCCGGCCCACGCGCGTGAGCGCGAGCACGAGGAGCAGCGCGGTGAGCGCGACGGGTTCGAAACGCAAGGCTCGCGCGGCGAGCGCGCCCGCCGCGGGCACGAAGCGTCGCGCCAGCACGGTGGTTCCCACGACGACGAACGAGGTCGCCACGAGCATCGCGAACGGCGCGCCCGGATCGAGGTAGCGCGCGAGGAAACGCGTCCACATCGACAACGGATCGAGCCTTCGAATCGCGAACGTGTAGCAAAAGAAGAAGCTCACCGGAAAACAGATCAGCGCGTGGAGGCGCCGGTCGCGCGTCAGCAAGGGCAGGCCGATCGCGCCGAGCGCCGCCGGAATCAGCAGCACGTACCAGAAGTCCGGTAGGTGCGCGTAGCGCTCGAAGAGCTCGCCGAAGCCCTTCAGCGCCGCGCCCGGACCGTCGCCGTGCGATCGGGACACGATGGCGAGGCGGCTCGAAAAGTCGCTCACCGCCCGGTAGAACAGCGTCTCGACGCCGAGCAAGGCGAGCAAGACCCCGGCGTACACGAGCACGTCGCGCACCCGCCGGCCCAGCAGGTAGGTCGCCGCGAGCGCGCCCGGCGCGAAGAACACGAGCGGTTCCTTCGCGAGGTAGGCAAATCCGGAGAAGGCCGCGGACGCCAGCAGAAAGGCCTGCTTGTGTCGCTCGCTGCGAGCGTAGGCGAGCAGCAAGCACAGCGCGACGCCGACGTAGAGCGCGCCGAACCCGTCGGGCGTCACCTGCGAGCCGGTGCGCACCCAGGACGGAAAGAGCGCGAACCAGACGGCGGAAAGCACGCCGACCGTGCGACCGTGCGCGAGGCGGCCCGCGGCGTAGACGACGCACACGAGCGTGGTCGAGCAGAGCAGAGCCGCGACGTGATAGACGGCCGCGCCGTGCCCGAACAGCGCCTGGATCAGCACGACGGGAACGATCACGCCGAGTCGGCTGCGATGATGATCCCACTGCACGTCGTGGAGATCGAAGTGATGAAACCACTGCCTCGCGAAGTGCCACTTGATCACCGCGTCGCCGCCGATCTCGATGCCTTCGAGCGTCGACAAGCGCACGACGAGCGCGAACACCAGGACCGACGCCGCGACCGCAATCTCCGCGGACTCACCGCGCAGCCACGTTGCGAAGCGGCGCGCTCGCTCTGCGGCGCCGCCCGATCCGGCGTGGGGTTGGTCCGACATCGACGTTCGCCCGTAACGCGGCGGCGTGGCTCGCGTCAAATGGGAGCGCCGCCGAGGTGCCGCGGACGCGCCCGCGGGACGGGCGGGGTTTTTCTCGCTCGTGGTAGGGTCGCGCCCGTGGAGCCCCCACCCGCGATCTCGGCCCGCAGCCGTGCTCTGACGCTCGGCCGGCGTCTCGGGCAGTGGCTCTCGCCGTACGATGCGGCCTTCCTCCTGCTCGCGGGCGCGCTCACGTTCTGGGTCGCGCGCGACGCGTTCGGCGCCCGCATCGCGACCTTCAGCCCGCGCGCCGACTATTGGGAGCACAGCGCGGCCCTCCGCGCTCTGCTCGAGGACCCGTTCCATCCCCGTCACCCGCTGGTCAAAAACGACTGGGGCTCGCCGCGCTTCAGCCCTCATTTCTTGATCGTGGCCCTGTTCGGGCGCGCGTTCGGCTGGAGCGTCCTCAGCGCGATGAGCGTCCTCGCAGTGGTGAACACGCTGCTCTTCACCGGCGGCATCTACGTCTTCTTTCGCGAGTACTTCCGCGATCGGCGCGCTCCGCTCTTCGCGCTGATCGTGCTGTTCTGCACCTGGCCGGACGCGCCCAACTTCTCGAACGTCTACGAGCTCTCCGTCTTCTTCGCCGTCGCTTCGTACCCGTCGACGGCGGCGCTGGCGCTGACGCTCTGGGGCCTTTGGTTCGCCACGCGCCTCGCGCGCAGCGAACGCCTGCGCCCGGGTCTCGTCGTGCTCCACGGCCTCGGCTGGGCCTACGTGTACGTCACCCATCCGCTGACCGCGACGCTGGCGTTCACGGCGGTCGCGCTGTTGTTCGCCACGGAGCCGAACCTCCCGCTACGGCGGCGGCTCGTGCTGCTCGCCACGCTCCCGCTGGGCCTCGCCGTCGCCGCGCTCTGGCCGTACTACCCGGCGCTCGGCATGGTGCTCGGCGGCACCGCCTCGCGCGTCAAGGACGGGCTCGACACGGGCACGAGCTACGATCACCCGTTCTACGAGCCGGAGCGCATTCTCGAGATCGTGGGATTCTCGGTGGTGGCGCTCCCGGCGCTGGTCGTGATGCTCGTCAAGCGCAAGCACCTGTTCGTGCCGCTCGGAGCCGCGGTGATGCTCGCGGTGTTCGCGACGGGCGCAGTGTTGAAGATCCCGCTCGGACACCGCTACCTGATCCTTTCGGTGTTGTTCCTGCAAATGGGCCTGGTCTGGCTCCTGCTCGCGCTCGTGCCGATCGCGCCGCTCCCCGCCTGGGCCTCGCGCAAAGCGCTGCGCTGGGCCGCGGTCGCCCTGGTCGGGTGCTTCCTCGCGGGCTGTCTCGTGATCGGGGTCAAGGACGCATCGACGCGCTTCCGCCGTACGGTCGGCTCCCGGCGCGCGAGTCCCACGCTCGTGTACGCGCAGAGAGTCGCCGAGCTGGCCGGTCCGGAAGCCGTCGTCCTCTCGCACTCGCTGCTCTCCTGGCCGCTGCCGACCTTCGGACTGGAGGTCGTGACGCTGCATCACCGGGATCCGCTCGTTCTCGACTCGGACGTCCGGCGCGCCGCCGTGATTCGCTTCCTCGGTGCGGGCGTGTCCGCCGAGGAGCGCGAGGGAATCCTACGTCGCTATCGGGTGACTCACGTCATCCTCGAAGGGAGGAGCGGCGAGGCCGACGCGTTCCTCGAAAAACATTCCAAACCTCGGCGTCTTCCCGGCGGTTCGCGGCTGTATTCCCTGCGTTCGAACGGCTGACGCGCTTGCGTGGGATCGGGAGCTGCGCTAGGTACACGGTCCCCGGATAGGCGAGCAATGTCCACGATTTCCAGACAAGAAGTCAGGGCACACATCGAAGCCAAGCTGCGCGCGGCGACCCTCGATCTGAGCCCGCTCCCGCACATCATCATCGAAGACTTCTTCCCCGCGGACGTATACTGCTCGATCCTCGACTACAACCTGTTCCAGTTCAACGCCGGGCGCGAGTGGATCAGCAAGAACATGCGCCGGCTGCGCCGGCTCACGACTCCCTACGATCACCGGAAGCAGATCAACTTCCACAGCGGTGAGCCGTACACGTCCCCGCCCGAGGCGAAGGCGTTCTGGGACGAAATGCAGAGCGTCTTCCTCGGGGACTCCTGGTTTCCCAAGCTCGTCTACGAGAAGTTTCCGACCTACTTCCAGCTCCGCTTCGGCGACGCCGCCGACGGCGAGGATCTGTGGCAGAAGCTCCGCACCGAGCTGTTCCTGCAGCGGCACGAGCCGGACTATTACATCGGCCCGCACACCGACATCAGCACGCGCGTCTTCACGTGCATCTTCTCCTTCGCCGATCGACCCGGTTTCGAAGAGTTCGGCACGCAGCTTCTCCGCCACAAGGAGCCGATGACGCGTTGCTGGGGCGACAAGCACTACGGCTTCGACGACTTCGAAACCGTCAAGCTCGCGCCCTACAAGCCCAACAACTTCTTGCTGTTTTTCAAGACGCGCCACTCCTTCCACGCGGTGAAGACGGTGAGCCGGGAAGTGCCGAATCAGCGCTACGGCATGCAGTTCCAGCTCTACGAGCCGCACGGCGGCGTGTTCCGTGATCTCTCGCGCCCGAACTTGATGCGTGTTCAGTACGAGAATTGGCTCGGCAAGCTGGCGGGGCCGGTCCGCTCCGTCGTGCGCACCATCGCGCGCTGAAGTCCGGCGGTGAAGTGACGGTGAGGGAGCGTATCCACGCCTTCGCCGGCGACTTTCGCGCTCGGAGCGCGAGCGAGCAGACGGCCGCCGTGCTCACGCTCGGCATCGTGCTCCTGGGGCTCTGGCTGCGCTTTCGCGGCTTCTTTTCGGAGTCGTCGTCGCTCTGGCTCGACGAGTGCGAGTGGGCGAGCCGCACGATCGAACGCCCGCTCGTGGATCACCTGATCCGGCCGATCGGGTTCATGGCGGTCACCAAGCTCCTGATCGCGCTCTTCGGCGCTTACGAACCCGTCGTGCGCGCGCTGCCGTGGCTCTTCGGGCTGGCCCTGCCGCCGCTCGCCGCCGCCGTCGCGCCGCGCCTGTTTCGAAATCCCGCGGCCCGCGTGCTGTTCGTCGCCGTGCTGGTCCTGCATCCCGGCGGGATCGACATGGCGAAGGAGTTCAAACCGTACGCGGCGAGCCTCACGCTCCACGTCTTGCTCGCGTGGTGCACGCTGCGCTACTGGAGCTCGCGCCGCGCGAGCGATCTCGCCGTCGCGCTCGGCTGCGCCGCGTTCGCGCTCTTGTTCGCGCAGGACAGCGTCTTCGCCTTTCCGGGTCTGTTCCTGGTGCTCGGGTACCGGGCGCTCGGCGTGTCGCGGCGGCACCGCAACGCGGTGATCGGCGGGGCTCTCTTGGTGCTCCTGATCATCGGCGGCCAGTACTTCTTGATCTGGACGCGAATGAGCCACTCGAACCCCGAGTATTGGGGCGGGAAGTACAACGTCTTTTACCTTCCGAACCCGGACAAGTCGCACCTCGAGTGGCTCTTCGGCCGGTACTCGCAGATGGCGGGCTGGCTCGGTCTCCGTGATTCGTCGTGGGATTCGGAGGACCTGGCCAAGGCGAACCAGCTGATCTGGATGCTGCTCCACGTGCTCGGCTGCGTGATGCTCGCCGTGCGGCGGCGCGTGCTTTTGGCGACGCTGCTGGCGCTCCCGATCGCGACGCTGGTGCTCTTCAATACGCTCGGACTCTGGCCGTTCGGGGCGTTTCGGACGAACCTGTTCGTCGTCTTTCACCTCGCGGGCATCGCAGCCGTTTCGTTCGACGACGGAAAGCCGGTCGCTCGCGCGTGGCTCGTCCCCATTCCGGCGTTCGTGCTGGTGCTCGCTCCGCTGTTCGCGTTCGAGGACACCTGGCATGCGCGCAAGACCATGCTGGCGACGCACTCCTCGTTTCGTCAAGCGCTGGGCGCGCTGCTTCGCCTCTCCGGATCCGGCAGGGCTTCGGGCGAGCGGGAGCTATTGGTCCTCGAGCGCAGGGCGTGCGTCCCCTACCACTTCTACACGGAGCACCACCCCGTCGCGGCGCGCGAGCTGGGCGAGCAACTCGCGAAGCGCTTCGAGGTGCGCTGCATCAAGGAGATCGAAGAGGTGAGTCACGCGCTCGAGGTCGAGCTCGCGCAGGGGCGGCGCGGCTTCGTGCTGGCGCACGGCTCGCGGCGCTTCGAGGCCGACCTGAAGAAGAGCCTCCAGAACGAGGGCCGCTTCACGATCGACCGATCCTCGCGCTCGCACCTCGTCTTCCGGGTCACGGCCTCGCCGGCGCCGGCGAAATAGCAGGTCCGATGGTTCGCCCGGTGCGGTGACGGAGATCGAGTAGCATCGCGGGCGCATGCCCAGCAAAGCGAAGCCCAAGGCCAAGCGCCCCACGAGCGCGAAGTCGCCCGCGAAGTCGCCCGCGAAGTCGCGCGCCAAGGCGAAGTCACGAACACGTAACGGCGTCGTCCTGCTCTCGGGCGGCAACCCGCAGATCGCGAAGGGGGAGGGCGAAGGTCCCGTGAAAGCCTACATCTCGGCGCTGAGCGGCTGGCAGCGCGACATCGGGACGAAGCTCGACGCGCTCATCGCGCGTGGCGTCCCCAAGGTACGGAAGGCGATCAAGTGGAATTCACCGTTCTACGGCGTCGCGGGCAAGGGCTGGTTCCTTTCGTTCCACGTCTTCACCCGCTACGTGAAGGTGACGTTCTTCAAGGGCACGTCGTTGCGGCCCGTTCCTCCTGGAGAGTCCAAGCACCACGAGGTGCGCTACCTCGATATCCGCGAGGGTGAGTTCGACGAGGCGCAGACGAAGAAATGGGTGAAGCAAGCAGCCGCCCTCCCCGGATGGATGGGGTAGCGCTCGCCCGCGGTCGGACGGCGCCCGCCTACTGCTCTTCCGACAACACGATCGGGTCGCCCGCGGCTGACGGCATCAGCGGCTCGCCGAGCGGCGGGTAGTACGAGGCGTCCCAAGGGCCGCCGTCGAGGCCGTAATCGCCTTCGTGGCGGAAGGTCGAGACGCGGAAGCCCGGGTCGGCGCCGAGCTCCGCGCGCGGGATGAACGCGGACAATTCGCGGCCCGCGATGACCATGCGCGCGTTGGTCGAGACCGGATCGCTCGTGCTGACTCGGGCGTCGACGACTCTCATCGAGAAGCCGCCGGACGGCGTGTAAAAGAGCTGATACCACTTGTCGGTTCCGGCGAAGAAGTCGTCGGGGTACTGCGGCGAGGGAACGTAGTTGTTGGAGGAATCGCCGTCGGCGTCGAAGACGAACGCGTGCTGGAAGAGGCTCGTGTCGTCGTCGAGCGGGATGTCGTCGCCGAAGGTCGCGAGCACGAAGACGTAGTCGCCCTCGGCGAAGGTGCCGGGCGTCTCGCACAGCGTCCGCCCGACGGGTCCGTCACCGCAGGGGAACGCGGCCTCGAGCCGCGCAGCGGCGACGGGTCCGACTTCCAGCACCGGATCGAGCACGTTGATGACCGCGCGCGCCGGAGCGGGCGCCTGGCAGGCGGCGTGATTCGACAACCAGAAGCAGTGCTGTTGCCAGGCGGCCTTGAAGCCCGCGACGAGCGGGTCGAGTCCAGGAGTCACCCCGAGCGCGGTCAGCGTGGAGGGCGCGTCGAGGCACGTCACGTCGGTGTCGGGAATGATGCGCGCCGAGCTCTTGACCTCGATGTGGCGCGAGCCCGCGAGCCCCGGCACGAGGGAGAAGCGACCTTCCGTGTCCTGGAACACCGCGTAGCCGCTCGCCGTCGCGTCGAACTCCAGCGTGAACGTCACCGCAGCCGCCGCCACTCCGGTGCCGGCTTCCGTGCACCGGTATTGGCGCGAGAACATGACCGGCACGTCCGGCTCGACGGGTCTCGGCGTGTCGAACGACAGCTGGCCGTTCGGCTCGCCGGCCACCGTGGCAAAGCCGCGCCCGTCCGTGCCCGTCGCGCTGGTGCCGGTCAGGGTGACGACGACGGCAGCGATGTTGCTCTGCCTTCTCCCGACGCGCTTCACCGCATGGACCGGGGAGTAAGGAGCGTCTTCCGACAAGCCCAGCATTCCGACCACGCCGAACATGACGCCCACGGGGACGACCACCGGCTTCACCGTGAGATCCTCGAGGCTGATGAACTCCCTGCTCTGGATGTCGAGCGACACGAAGCGCGGGAGGATGCCCGAGAAGTGGGAAAGTTCGGCTTCCGCGATGTAGTTGTCCTCCTCGTCGAGGCGCACGCTCGTCGTAGGTACGAGCTCCATCGGTTCGCCGAGCGAAGCCGTCTCGAGCACGAAGACGGGCGCACCCTCGACGTCCGCGCCTTCGAGCTCGTCCGCCGGAAGGGTGAAACGCGCCGTGATCGGCGTTTCGAATTCGAGACCGTCGGGCTCGAGCACGAAGGCGGACGTCTCTTCGAAGTTCCGAATCGTGATCTCCGTGTCCTCCGCCAGCGCGCCGGGCGGGATCACCAGCGTCAGATCACCGAGGGTCACCGTGCCGCCGTCGTCGGCGTCGATCAGCTCCGACTCGGAGTCGGCGACGGTGAGCGCAATCGTTTCATCCGGAGCGCCGCCTTCACCGGCGCCGCCGCCCGCTTGCCCGCCGTTCCCCGGTGAATCGCCGGCGCCCGCGGCAGCTCCGGCACCGCCGCTCGACGAGTCCGCGCCGTCTCCGCCGTCACCGTTCGAGCCGGCCTTGCCGCTCGAGCCCGCCTTGCCGTTCGAGCCCCCCTTGCCGCCCGATCCCGAGCCCGCGCCGGCCATCGCGCCGCCCTTGCCGCCCGCTTCGTCGTCGGCGCCGCCGCAGTGGGTCCCGGTCACCGCGGCTCCGCAGAGCAGGAGGAAGAGCGTCGGATGAAGCGAGAAGCGTCTCATGGGAAGTCACAAATTGTTCACTTCCCGTCTCGACGCGTCAATCGCAGCACGGGGACGCAGACAAACCGGAACGCGCGCGCTTCGCCTACATCGCCACACACATGCTGACTGCCGGAAGGGCGTGCGCGGACGCTCGGGCGCCAAGGTGCTAAGGCCGCAGCATGACGCGCGCGCGCCAGGTGGCGACCCTCATCGCATGGCTTCTCGTTGCGGCGTGCTCGCGCAAAGAGCCCGGGACCGACGCAGCTCGGGTGGAGCCGGCGAAGAGCGCGGTGCCGCCCGCGTCCGAGTTGCTCCGCGCGGGCGCTCGCGTGCCGGCGCTCGCGGTCACGGCCCACAACGGTGAACGACTCGAGCTCGCTACGCTCGGCAAGCCGGCCGTCGTCTACTTCTATCCGAAGGACGATACGCCGGGGTGCACGACCGAAGCGACGGAAATCCGCGATCTCTGGGGAGAAATCGGGAAGACGGGCGCGATCGTCATCGGTGTCTCGACTGACGGCGAGGGCTCGCACCAGGCTTTTGCGGAGAAGTATGCCCTGCCGTTCCTGCTCGTTCCGGACGAAGATCATCGCGTCGCGAAGGCGTTCGGCGTTGCGGTGACGAACGGGAAAGCGGCGCGGGTGAGCTTCGTCGTCGGAGCGGACGGCGTGGTGAGGAAGGTCTTTCCGCGAGTGACACCGAAGGGCCACGGCGCGGAGCTCTTGGGGGCGCTCGCCGACAAGCGCTTGCGCTGAAGGCTCCGCGTCTTCGAGCACGAACGCTTGCGAGCTCGCGGGACAGCAGCCGATGATCGCCCTGCAAGGCGTAACGGAGCACTGTAGCATCGGTGCGTCGGCGGCGTGCTAAGTGCAGCGGGGGTAGACGAGAATGCGACGAACGTACTTGGCGCTCTTCCTTTGCCTCGGTGCCGGTGCGTGCGCGAAGCGAGCGCGCCCGCTGCCGAACCCCGATCCGGATGGGCCGGCGCGGCAGCGTGGCTCGGAGCTTCGTGCTCACTCATCCGCGGTCGCGGCGCCGTCCTCGCAAGCGCCGCTGCTCCCCGAACCGTCCGATGCGGAGCCCAACGTCGAAGCAGAGTGCCGCCGCGTGGCAAACTGGCCGATGCCGGCCGATGCCGGGCCCACTCCGAGCGAGATCGCGGCCCTTCGCGGGTGCGACTCGGAGGCGTCCTACTACGGCATCGGCGTTCCGGTGGATTTCCAGCGCGCCCGGCAGTGTGCGTTTCTCGAGCGCGACCCGAAGGACAGTCCGGTGCTGGGCGGACCGGCGATTTTGATGATGGTGTACGCGAACGGTCAGGGTGTGCCGGCGGATTTCAATCTGGCGTTGCGCTTCGCGTGCGAGCTCGGCGGTGCGGATTTCGAGCTCGGAGGGCGCGTGCTGACCTTGATGAGCGCCCGCTCGCGCAACAAGCTGGACACGCCGCTCGACGTCTGTGCCCACGTGACGAGCGGCTTCGCGACGGGCTATTGCGTCGCGCGGCAGGAAAGGATCAGCGCGGTGGCGCGGCGGGCGCGCGAGCAGGCTGCCGCGGCGGGCATGCCGGAGCGGGAGCTCGCGGAGCTCCGGCGCCGGAGTACGGAATTTTTCAAGACGCGCGCGGAGGGCGAGGTCGACATGTCGGGAACCATGCGCGCGGCCCTTTCCATCGCGGAAGAGGCAGCGCTCGAGGACGGCTACGTGGCTTCCCTGGAGAAGCTGCGTGATCCGAAGTTCTTACCGCAAGCTGCCGAGCCTCGGCAGCTCGAAAGCAGGATGGCCGAGGTGATGGCACGCATCATGGCCTGCAAGGCTTTGCGGAACGTTCCGGAGGAACTGACCGGCGCCGTCACCAGCGCGGGAATCAGCAAGACTCAGCGCCGCTGGCTTGGCTATCGAGAGGCGTTCGTCGCTCTCGCCGCGAAGGTTCGGCCGGATACGGAACGGACGGCGTGGCGAGCCTGGGTTACCGCAGCGCGGCTCGAACAACTCGAGGAGCTTTCGGGGTTGTGCTGATCGTCGAGGTCGTCGGGAAACCCAGCCTCGCCGACGAGTGAGCTCTCGTGGACTTCATGGCCCGGTTTCTCTGATTCGAGACCGGTCAGGCCTTCGCGTGCACCCCTTCGAGCCGGCGTCTCGGAGGCGCAGGGCGTTCCGGCTCTGATGGCCTTCCTCGGCGTGGGAGTTCGTGCTCAGATTGCCGCATGTTGGCGGGTTTTCCGGTTGGGCCGTATGCGCTGGCAACGAAGTTCTTGGCGTTTCGTCTGGTAGGCGCCCTGCTGTCACTGGCGACTGCGATCGCGTGCATCGTCGGATACGGATACATGGCGCGCCAGCAGGCCAATGACATCGTCCACGACGAACGCGTCTGGAACGCCGGCGGGCCGGAGATTCCGGCGGTCTACTACGGTAGGGTGACCACGCGCCAGTTCGTGATGAAGAGCTACGATCTCCAGGTGCAATTCCTGTCGCCGGACGGAACGCCTCGCAGCAAAGAACTCGAGGTCACGACGCTGTTCGGGGGCCTCGCGGAAGACGGTAACGTCAGCGTG
>DASXWF010000221.1:0-2010 GCA_036503835.1 Polyangiaceae bacterium
ACGGCCCACGGCAGGCGCCAGTTTTCGTACAGCGCCGCGAGCAGCAGGAACACGAAGATGATGGCGAGGGCGAGCGTTGGCGCCGCGGGCGGCGCGATCTTCTCCTGATACGACATCGAGGAGTACGCGAAGCTCATTTCCGGCGGCATCTTTTCCTTGAACACCTGCTCCAGCGTGTCGAGCGCCTGGCCCGACGTGTAACCGGCGCCTGGAATGCCGCTGATCTCGACGGAGCGGAACAGGTTGAAGCGGGTCGTCTGCTCGGTGCCGGGCTGGCGCTTCACCTCGACCAGCGTCGAGAGCGGAACCATGTCGCCCGTGGTCTGGCTCCTGACGTAGACCTCGCCGATGTCCTCGGGCCTTTGCCGGTAGTTCGCTTCCGACTGGACGTAGACGCGGAACAGCCGGCCGAAGCGGTTGAAGTCGTTGACGTACTTGCCGCCGAGCGACGCGGACAGCGCGTCGAACACGTCGTTGACGCCGACGCCGAGCTTGCGCGCCTTTTCCCGGTCGAGCTCGACGCCGAGCTGTGGGTAGTTCGGATTGAAGGAGGTGAAGAGGTTCGCGAGCTCCGGGCGCTGGCGCGCGGCGGCGAGGAAGGCGGCTGTCTGTGCGCCGAGTTGCTCGACGCTCATCGTGCCGCTGCGATCCTGCAGCAGGAAGTTGAAGCCGGCGGACGCGCCGAAGCCCGAGATCGTCGGGATGTTGAAGGGGAAGATCACCGCTTCCGGGATCTGCGTGAAGGCGCGCGCGAGCTTGCCCATGATCCCCTTGGCGTGGAGCTCGGCGGTCTTGCGCTCCTCCCAGGGGTGCAGGCGCACGAAGATCGTGCCGAAGTTCGGCTGGTAGGTGCTGGTGACGGCTCCGTAGCCGCCGACCGTCTGGTAGGACTCGATCCCTTCGGTCTTGCCGAGGATCTGCTCCACCTTGGCGAGCACGTCGCTCGTGCGTTCGAGCGAGGCGCCGGGCGGGAGCTGCAACGTCACACCGATGATGCCCTGGTCCTCGTCGGGGACGAAACCGGCGGGGATGATCTTGCCGAGCAAGCCGGCGCCGCCCGCCACGCACGCGACGAGCACGATGGTGAGGAAGGCGCGGCGCACGAGCAGGCGCGAAATACCGACGTAGCCGCGCGTCACCTTGTCGAAGGCCGTGTTGAAGCCGCCGAAGAACTTGGCGAGCAGGCCCTTCTTCTTGTTGTGATCGATCGGCTTGAGCAGAAGGCAGGAGAGGGCGGGCGAGAGCGAGAGCGCGCTGAACGCCGAGAGCAAGACGGAGATCGCGATCGTGAGCGCGAACTGCTGGTACATCTGACCGGTGAGGCCGGCGATGAAGGCGACCGGCAAGAACACGGCCGAGAGGATTAGGGCGATGCCGATCACGGGTGCCGACACCTCCTTCATGGCCTGAATCGTGGCCTCCTTCGGGCTCAGGCCATGCTCGATGTGGTGCATCACGGCCTCGACCACGACGATCGCGTCGTCGACCACGATGCCGATGGCGAGCACCAGGCCGAACATCGACAGCGTGTTCAGCGAGAAGCCGAGCAGCGGGAAGAAGATGAACGTGCCGATCAGCGAGACCGGCACCGTGAGCAGCGGGATCAGCGTCGCCCGGAAGTTCTGCAGGAAGATGAACACCACGAGCGTGACGAGGATCACCGCCTCGACGAACGTGTGGACGATCGATTCGATCGAAGCCTCGACGGCGGGCGTGGTGTCGTAGACGATCTTGTAGTCGAGGTCGGCGGGGAAGAGCTCCTTCGCCCGCTCCATGGTCGCGTAGATGGCCTTCGAAGCTTCGAGCTGATTCGCGCCCGGCAGCAGGTAGAGCGCCATCGCGCCGGCCGGCTTGCCGTCGAGGCGCCCGAACGAGTCGTAGCCCTGGGCGCCGAGCTCCGCGCGCCCCACGTCCTTGATGCGGATCTGCGAACCGTCCGGCGTCTCCCGGACGATGATGTTCTCGAACTCCTCGGGAGTGACGAGACGGCCGGGTGCGCTCACCGTGAAG
>DASXWF010000222.1:0-3601 GCA_036503835.1 Polyangiaceae bacterium
GTACTGCGCGTGGGCGGAACGCTGCGACCAGTACCTCTACGGCGGCTCCCTGGGCGCTTGCACGAGCATTGCCGAGGCGCGATGCGCCTGGCTCGAGCTACCGGGCGTCGCGATCACGGGCGACGACTACCGTCGCTGTGCGGACGACTACGCCACGGCGAGCTGCCAAGGAGTCCCAGCCTGCGAGCTCCCGGACGGCACGATCGAGAGCGGCTTTGCTTGCGCGACCGCGACGCAGTGCAAGAGCGGGTACTGCACGGGTGGAAACGGAGCGTGCGGCGTGTGCGCGGAGAACCCCCGCCATCCCGTCGGAGGCGAGTGCGACAACCCGCTGGTCGACTGCGAAGCGGAGCTCGATTGCGTCGATCACGTCTGCGCTCCGAAGCGAACGGAAGGCGAGCTCTGCGACGACACGCACCACTGTGAGACCCTGGTCGAGCTCGGAGCCATGCTGTGCGTCGAGGGCACCTGCACGGTGGTTGCGCTGCCGGGCGAGCCGTGCCCGACGAGCAACTCCGGCACGCCCTTCTGCGGCTACGGCACGGCATGCACCACCGAGAACGTCTGTGTCCTCAGCGAGCGCGGCGAGGAGGGCGACGTCTGCGGGACGTTCGCCGATCGCGTCGTCGTGTGTCCGAACGGGGCGTGCGTTGCCGATCCGGACGCCCCCGACGTCACTCGATGCAAAAACTGGGGGACCGGCGGCCAGCCCTGCGACAGGGTGCCGAACTTCGAGCGCTGCGCGATCGGCTTGCAGTGCGTCGATTCCATCTGCGCCTGGCCCGACATTCCGGAGCCGCCGCAAGACTGTGAGTGACCCCTCGGTCAACGCCGAGGTCGTTCGTCCGCTTGCGACATCCGTGCGGCTTCGGCAGCGAATGCCGTAATTCTCCGGCCAATCCGGGCCCGGCCCGCCGCCGCCGCGGAGCATGTATGCTCCGGGGTCAGGGACGTTTCGATGAGCCGGGATCGACGGTTCGAGGCACTTGCTGAGGTCGAGGATCTGCGGGCGCTGCTCGAAGGGTTGTTCGCGCACGCGCCGGTCGCGTTCCAGATCTATACGGAGGAGGGGCACAGTCTGGTTTGTAACGATGCGTTCGTGAAGCTGTTCGGGTCGGAGCCGCCGCCCGAGTATTCGGTGTTCGAGGACCAGGTGCTGGAGCGGCAGGGGTTCACCGATCTGGTGAGGCGCGCGTTTGCGGGGGAGACGATCCGGTTGCCGGCGCACTGGTACGATCCGCGCGAGCTCCGGCACCTCGAGATCAAGGAGTCGAATCGCGTCGCCATCGAGGTGACGATGGTGCCGCTGCGGGGGCGCGAGGGGAGCATCAAGCACATCGCGCTCTGCATCAAGGATGTCACGTCGGAGTTTCGGCTCGCCATCAGCGAAGCGCGCTACCGCACGCAGGTGGAGACGGCGCCGGAAGCGGTCGTCACGCTGGACATCGATACGGGGCGCTTCGTGGAGGTGAATCAGAACGCGGTGGAGCTTTTCGGCTATCCGCGCGAGGTCTTGCTCACGAAGCATCCTCTCGATGTCAGCCCGGAAGTCCAGGCCGACGGGGGGCTCTCGGTGGACGTGGCGCGGGAAAATATCGAGCGCACGATGCGCGGGGAGCGGATGACGTTCGAGTGGTTGCACCAGAACGCGGCCGGGGCGGTGATTCCCTGCGAGATTCGGCTGGTACGCCTGCCCGGCGAGCACGAGAATCTGTGCCGCGGGAGCATCGTCGATATCAGTGAAAGGAAGAGGCTGGAGCGGCAGCTGCAGGAGACGGAGGAGCAGCTCCGGCAGTCGCAGAAGCTCGAGGCGATCGGGCGGCTGGCGGGCGGAGTGGCCCACGATTTCAACAATCTGCTGTCGGTGATCATCGGGTGTAGCGCGCTCTTGATGGACGATCTCAAGACGGAGAGTCGCATGCGGCTCGAGGTGGAGGCGATCCGCAAGGCGGGCGAGCGGGCGGCGGAGCTCACCCATCAGCTGCTCGCGTTCAGCCGGCGGCAGATGCTGGTCCCGAAGGTGTTGAGCCTCGACGCCGTGGTGCGCGAGGCGGAGAGTATCTTGCGGCGGCTGCTCGGCGAGGACGTGGAGCTCGTGACGGAGTGCGATGCGGAGCTCGTGAAGGTGCGCGTCGATCCCGGGCAGATGCACCAGCTGGTGATGAACCTGGCGGTGAACGCGCGGGACGCGATGCCGGACGGCGGCCGGCTGACGCTCGCCGCGCGGAACGAGGACTTGGCGGACGAAGCGCTCGCTCGGCGCCTCGAGCTCGCGCCGGGGCGCTACGCGGTGCTCGAGGTGACGGATGACGGGGTCGGGATGGACAAGGCGACGCAGGTGCGTATCTTCGAGCCGTTCTTCACGACCAAGGGCGTGGGCGAGGGGAGCGGCCTCGGGCTGTCGACGGTGTTCGGGATCGTGAAGCAGAGCGGCGGCGGGATCGTCGTCGAGAGCGAGCCCGGGCGCGGGACGAGGTTTCGGATCTACTTCCCGGAGGTGCTCGAGCCCGTGGCGCCGTCGCTTCCCCCACCACCCGTCGAGAGCTCGCGCGGCGACGAGACGGTGCTGCTGGTCGAGGATCAGGAAGACGTGCGCGCCGTGGTGCGGGACGTGCTGACCCGCCAGGGGTACCGCGTGGTGGAGGCTCGGAACGGCACGGAGGCGCTGCTCGTTTCCGAGCGCTACTCGAGCGAGCTCAACCTGCTGATCACCGATCTCGTGATGCCGGGGATGAGCGGTACGGAGCTCGCGGACCGTATGCGCCGGCGCTGTCCCGCGCTGCCCGTGCTCTACGTGTCCGGCTACCCGAAGGACGCGAACCTTCGGATGGATGAAGGGCGCGTCGATTTTCTTCCGAAGCCGATTGCGCCGCAGGTGCTCGCGGTGCGGGTGCGGAAGTTACTCGCACGCGCCCGGCGCTGAAGCCTTCTTGGAGCGCTGCGATGGGGCGTCGACGCGGCGGAAGGCGCGAGTGCGCCCGGCCTTGGGCCGGGCGCCTCGCTCCGTCGAGAGGTCGCTCGCGTCTTACTCGATGACCTTGAACTCGATGCGGCGGTTCTTCTGGCGGCCCGCGGGCGTCTTGTTGTCGGCGATCGGCTCGTTCGAGCCGGCGCCGCGAGTGCGCAGGCGCTTCGGGTCGATGCCCTGGTCGACGATGTACTGCTTCACGGCGTCGGCGCGGTCTTGCGAGAGCTTGTCGTTGAAGGCCGCGTCACCTTCGCTCGAGGTGTGGCCGGAGATCTCGAAGCTCACGCTCGGGTAGTCCTGCAGGACCTTGACGGCGCGCATCAGGGTCGGCTTGGAGTTCGGCTGGACGATCGCCTTGGACTGCTGGAAGTAGATGCCCTGAACGACGCCCGCGAACTTCTTCACGGCGTCGGGGATCTTGTCGGGGCAGCCGTCGGTGTCTTCGAAGCCGTTCTTGGTCTCCGGCTCGTTGATGCACTTGTCCTTGTCGTCGAAGATGCCGTCCTTGTCGGTGTCGCGGATCGGGCAGCCGTCGGGCTTGACGCCGGCTTCCTCCGGGCACGCGTCGCAGGGCAGCGGGACGCCGTCCTTGTCGGGATCGGGATCGATGATCGGGCAGCCCTTCGGCGCCGG
>DASXWF010000223.1:0-1995 GCA_036503835.1 Polyangiaceae bacterium
GGGTCCAGGGGCAGGCGTGCCCCTGCCCGCGAAGACGCTTGGAAGAACAGATCACGATCGTCCAATGCACCCCACAACCCACGAAACAAACCGGCGCACCCGGCGGCGGCTGGTAACCCCACGCGAACGCCGCCAGGCATCCGCAACCGCCACAACACAAATTTAAACCAAGTGGGTCGACTCGGATTCGAACCGAGGACCAACGGATTAAAAATCCGCTGCTCTAACCGACTGAGCTATCGACCCGATGCCAAACGAGGGGCGGAGGGTTACACCCTCGATCGCTTCAGGTCAAAGGCCCGCGGTTTCCCGCGTTTCCGGGCGGTCAGCCGTGCGGCCTGAGGCTCGACAGGTTGGGGCCGACCTGGCGGGTGACTTCGGCCTCGGCTTCGGAGCCGAGCGCCGCGCCGACGCTGAAGAGGGCGAAGCTCACGTATTCGTGGAGCATCTGTTTGAGGATGTTTTCGGGTTCGGAGCCGCCCGCCACGATCACGGCGTTCGCCGCGACGCGGTCGGCGTCGAGCGCGCCCGAGACGTCGGGGCCCGCGCCGCGGAAGAGGATGTCGTAGACGCCGGCGCCGACCGCGAAGGAGGCGAGGCTGTCGCGGACTTCGTTCGCTTGGCTCGAGCCGACTCCGGCAGCCGCGAAGATCGCGAGCAGGGCGCCGTTGGCGGCGTTCACGAGCGCTGTCGGGCCGCCGGAGACGCGCGGCGGGTGGATGGCGACATGGTGGGATTGGACGAGCGCGTAGAGGGCTCGCGTGGTTTCGAATTCGCCGAGGCCCGTCACGCGCCCGATTTCTTCGACGCTGCTCTTGCCGTCGACGGCGGCGAAGACGCGCGCGAATTCGTCGGGTGGGGCGCCGCGGCCCGGCGCCGGCACGGGGATGTGCTCCGCGGACGGGAGCTTGAGGCGGAAATAGCGCATTTCGTCGAGGCGGGTCACGCCGTCCATCAGGAGGGCGTTGGCGCTCACGGCGTGGTGGGAGACGAGGCGCGCTTCGTCGAAGCCGTCGAGGAAGAAGAAGGTGCCGTCACCGACGGTCAGGGTCGCGAACACGATCTCCGCAATCTGCTTGGAGATGTGGGCGTACAGGTTTTCGCGCGTGATGTGGCCGAGCTCGATCGCGACTTCGCCGAAGCGACGGCCGCTCTGCTTTGCGTGGTCGAGGATGCTGTCGCGCGTGGCAGCGTCGAGCGCGCCGAAGCGGTAGAGGATCGAGCCGATGCGCTCGTCGTCGACGTTGGTGTTGGCGCCGATGATGTTGCCCTGGTCGAAGAAGACGCTGCGGACGCTCTCGGAGTCTTCGACCACGAGCTCGCCGCGAAAGCCCGCCTGCGCGAGCAGGGCGAGGACGTCGCAGAGCGCGCCCGGCGCGGTCACCTCGCCGGAGAGCCGGACGATGGCGCCGTCCTCCGCGTCGCGCCGTCCGTCTTCGCCCGTGTAGCGCATGAAGACGACGTGCGGCGGGGAGGGGAGCACCCGGTAGGCCCCCGCCCGGCTGCGCATGCGCTGGCTAGCCACCGCCCCGATCGGGTGGGCTTCGCCCCGGGCATCGATCCGGACCAGCTCGTCCCGCGCTTCTTTCATGCGCTCGTCGTACGATGGTAGCCGAGCCGCCCGGCAGGATCGAACTTTCGGACGCCGGCCGGGGGCGGCCGCGCCCACGCCTTGCCAATTCGCCGGGCGCCGGGGCAGGCTCCCGGTGTGTCAGCCACCGCACTCACCTCGAACCGCGCCGAGAGCCTCGACTTTTGGCGGGGTCTGCGCCCCGGACTCGCTATCGAAGCGAACCCCCCCCGCCCGAGCTACGAGCTCGGCGACGTGGGCAAGCTCATGACCGATCTCCGCGTCGAGGGGTACGTGAACGTGCCGAACGTTTTGCCCCAGAGCACGCACGAGGCGCTGCGCGACTGCATCGCGTGCCTCTACGAGCAGAAGATCCCGCTCGCCTTCGCGTTCGTCTACGACGAGTTCTGGAACGCGTTTCAAGG
>DASXWF010000224.1:0-3193 GCA_036503835.1 Polyangiaceae bacterium
CTCCTGGCCGGTAACGCGGCCGATCTACCGCTGCCCGAGCTGCGAAGGTTTGCTCGAGGTCGTGCACGACATGAACGCGCTGAAGACGCGCAGCGGTCCGGCGTGGATGAAGCTGTTCGACGACCGCTACAAGCAGAACCAATGGCCCTACGGCTCCGGCGTCTGGGGCAAGCGCGAGTGGGTGATGCCGCAACTACCGGACGAGATGATCGTCTCGATGTACGAGGGCGGCACGAACCTGTTTTGGGCGGAGCGCTTCGGCCGGCAGCTCGGCGTCGACGAGCTGTGGGTCAAGCTCTGCGGCAACAGCCACAGCGGGTCCTTCAAGGATCTCGGCATGACGGTGCTGGTCAGCGTCGTGCGCATGGCCATCCGCGACGGGCTCAAGGTGAAGGCCATCGCCTGCGCCTCGACCGGCGACACGAGCGCGTCGCTCGCCGCTTACGGCGCCGCCGCCGGACTGCCCGTCGTCGTGCTCCTGCCGTACGGCAAGATCTCGACCGCGCAGCTCGTGCAGCCGCTGGCGCACGGCTCGCTCGTGCTCGGCCTCGACACCGATTTCGACGGCTGCATGGAAATCGTGCAGCAGCTCGCGGCCGAAGGCGTCGTTTACCTCGCGAATTCGATGAATCCGCTGCGGCTCGAAGGTCAGAAGACGGTCGCCGTCGAGATCGTGCAGCAGTTCGATTGGCAGGTTCCGGATTGGGTGATCCTGCCGAGCGGCAACCTCGGGAACGCCTCCGCCCTGTATGCGGGTTTCAAGCTGATGAAGGATCTCGGCTTGATCTCGCGCTACCCGCGGCTCGTGGTCGCGCAGGCCGAGAACGCGAATCCGCTCTACCGCGCGTGGAGCGCGGGCCAGCGCACGGTCGACCCGATCAAGGCCAAGCCGACCCTGGCGAGCGCCATCCAGATCGGCAACCCGGTGAGCGCGCCGCGCGCCGTCCAGGCGCTCGACGCGATGAACGGCGTCGTGGAGCAGGCGAGCGAACAGGAGCTCTGCGACGCGGCTGCGCGCGCCGATCGCACGGGCATGTACACCTGCCCGCACACGGCCGTGGGCCTGGCCGTGCTGGAGAAGCTGCTCAAGAAGGGCACGATTTCGCGCAACGAGCGCGTGGTGTGCGTGTCCACGGCGGCCGGTCTCAAGTTCACCGAGTTCAAGACCCGCTACCACGAGAGCGCCATCGACGGAGTCAACGCGACCCTCGCCAACGCGCCGGTGAAGCTCGCGCCGAGCTACGGCCAGGTGATGGACGCGATCAACAAGCGCTTCAGCTGAGCCGGCGCCGCAGCGTCGCCTTGCGGGCGGCTCCACGGGGCAACGTCACTCACAAGGGGCGTAGCGTGAGCGGTGCGCCGGCTTGCTCGTGGCGGCTCACGACGGCCTCGAGCACCTCCCGGAGATTGGCCACCGAGCGCTGCCCCATGCGTTCGGCGAGCTCGGCCTCGAAGCGCGCGTGAAAGCGCCGCGCGGCACGCAGGGCCGCCCGGCCCTTCTTGCTCAGCCGTAGCTCGATCGCGCGGCCGTCCTTCGGATCGGCGTGCTTCGTGAGGTAACCGTCGCGCTCCATGGCGTCCACGATCTTGAGCGCGCCCTGACTCGTGAGCTCGAGCAGGCCGGCCAGCTCGCGCAGGCTACGAGGTCGTTCAGCGAGGGTGCGGGCCACGTAGCCGAACGAGCGGTGCAGGTCGGCGAAGCCCGCGGCCGCGAGATTGGCGCGCAGCTCGTCCACGAACGCAACGTAGGAAAGCGCGAGCAGGATGCCGAAATCGCGCGGCTTCTCGGAGCGGGCTTGCATGCGGCGGTGGTCCTCGATATAGTTCACCAAGGTGAATTACTTGGGTGAATGATTTGCCCGAAAGGATAGGCCCATGCCGTTGATTCGCAAATCCGAAGCCCCGAAATTCGAGGTCCCCGGGGTGCAGGTGGTGGGGCTCGCCTCGCCGGGGCGCGGCGCGCGCGAGACCTGCGTCTGGCACTTGGAGGTGAGCCCGGGCACGCGGGGATTTCCTCACCGCGTCACGCGCGAGGAGGTGTTCGTGGCGGTGTCCGGCAAGGCGCTCGCCACGCTGGACGGCGTCGAGCACGAGCTCTTGCCCGGCGACGCGTTGCTCGTGCCGGCCGATACGCCCTTCTCGCTCGCCAACCGGGAGACGGAGCCATTTCGGGCGGTGGTCGCGCTACCGGTCGGCGGTCAGGCGGTGACCGGGGAGGGTACGTTCACGCCGCCCTGGGCCGTTTGAACGACGCGCCGGGGCGGCTGTGGCCGGTGTGGCGCTTTGGCCGACGAGGCGGAGGCGAGTCTCGGCCGCGCCACGTCCATACCGATCCGATGACCCGCGGCCGCGCTGGCATCGATCTAGCAAGGCAGATCGCACGATGCCCGGTCGTGCGTTCGTCGGGATCTCGGGCTGGCGCTACGAGCCCTGGCGTGGCGTGTTCTATCCGAAGGGGCTCCGCCAGGCCGACGAACTCGCGTTCGCGGGCGAGCGCTTCGACAGCGTCGAGATCAACGGCTCGTTCTACTCGTTGCAGCGCCCGGAGTGCTACGCGGCCTGGCGCGAGGCGACGCCGCGAGACTTCGTGTTCTCGGTGAAGGGCAGCCGCTTCATCACGCACATGAAGCGCCTGCGCGACTTCGAGACGCCGCTCGCGAACTTCTTCGCCTCCGGTCCGCTCTGTCTCGAAGAGAAGCTGGGGCCGTTTCTCTGGCAATTCCCGCCCCAGCTCGCGTTCGACGGCCGCTTCGAGCCGTTCTTCGCGGCGCTGCCGCGCGATACCGAGGCCGCGGCGGAGCTCGCCGCGCGCCATGACTCGCGCGTGAAACGGCCCGCCACGTCGAGCTCGGCCCTCCGGCCCCTGCGACACGCGGTCGAGGTGCGGCACGAGAGCTTTCGCACTCCGGAGTTCGTCGCGCTCCTGCGCCGCCAGGGGATCGCGCTGGTGGTGGCGGACACGGCGGGCCGCTGGCCGTACTTCGAGGACGCCACCGCCGACTTCGTCTACGTGCGCCTGCACGGCGACAAGAAGCTCTACGTGAGCGGCTACTCGCGTTCCGCCATCGAGCACTGGGCCGAACGGGTTCGAGCGTTTCGCAAGGGCGCTCCGCCCGAAGACCCGGTCTTGGCGTCCCCCGTCCGCGCTCCGCGCCGCGGGCGCGACGTGTACGTCTACTTCGACAACGACGTG
>DASXWF010000225.1:0-1990 GCA_036503835.1 Polyangiaceae bacterium
AGCGCGTCGTCCTCGAGTGTAAACGGAATCGGAAAGTGCTCCTGGTCTTCGAGGATGCTGTTGTGGTCGAACTCGAACACCACCGGATCGGTCCAGCCATTCGCGATCGTGATCGTCTCTCCGTCCCAGATGTGAACCCCCGCTTCGATCGTGAAGCTCCCGGTGGCCTTGCTGCAGACCGGCTTCACCGAGCCGCCGCCCGAGCCGCCCGACGGGTTGGTCGGTTCGCCGCCGGCGCCGCCCGCGCCGGCGGATCCAGGCTCGAGCGCGCCGCCCGCGCCCGCTAGCTCGCCCCCAGCGCCGGCCTCGCCGACCGTTCCACCCGAACCGCCGGAGCTCCCCGCGCCGCTGCCACCGCTCCCGGAAGAACCGCAGTCGCACGGCGTCCACGCGCCACGCTCGCAGCTCTGCCCGCCGCGGCAGGCGCTCGGGCCCACGCACTCGCGCGTGTCTCCTTCGGTGCACTCGGGGCGGCCTTCGTCGCCGCCGGCGCCCGCGGCAGTCGAACCGGTGCCGTCTCCCGCTGAGCCCGCGTCCGTTCCGGCGCTCCCGCTCTGGCCCGCGCTGCCTGCGCTCGACTTCGCCCCTTGGAACTCATCGCCGCCGCACCCGCTACCCAGGGCCCCGGCCACCACGATCATCCCTGCAAAAACCCGCATCCTCCCAGCGTGAGCGGCTGGATCCGGCACGTCAAGCCCCCTCATGTTCTTCCGAGTTTTCCAGCACTTGCTGCCTCGGTCGCAGGCATGGCGGACCACGACCCAGAAGAAGCTCAGGGGGTTTTTCGAGGGCCTCGCCGAAGAACCTGCGCGCATCCGTCAATACTACGACGAGATCTACCTAGATCTTTTCCCCGACACGACACGAGAACTCGCGCAGTGGGAAGCGGAGTTCGGGCTCGAGCCGAACTCGGACGAAGGGACTCGACGCCTGCGGCTGGCGGCAGAGTGGCAGGCAAGCGGCGGACAGTCCCCGAGGTACGTCCAAGACGTTCTTCAGACGGCGGGGTTCCCCGTCTATGTGCACGAGTGGTGGGAGTCGGGGCCGCCGTACGTGTCCGTGCGAGACCCGAACGCGTATACGGAGCTCCCGACGATCGGCACGTCGCAGTGCGACGGGACCATGGGCACAGACCAGGCGCAGTGCTCAGCGCTCGCGGGTCAGCCGCAGTGTGACGCGTTCCTTGCGAACGACCCAGGTTACATCGTCAATCTCGACCTCACGCCCCGGCCGCCGCCGCCGATTCCAGACGACGAGGACGCGTGGCGAGGGTTCATGTACGTGGGCGGCGAGACCTTCCCTGATGTGGTCGTAATCCCGGCATCCCGTAGGGAAGAGTTCCAACGACTCCTGATGAAGCTCCGCCCGTTGCACCTCTGGGTAGTGACCCTGGTGCAGTACGGCGGGATCTTCGACGACACATTCGACACAACGTTCGGTTGAAGCCATGTCCGTCATCAATCAGGCACAAGCTCAGACGCGCGCGGAAGAGATCCGCACCGAGACGGTGGCGAACGCCAACACCGCGCAGCGTGTCGGCTCGCTCTTCAAAGACATCGTCGACTCGCTCAAGTGGGTCGCGTTCTCTGCCGGCGTCGCGGGGCTGGTTCCCGCTCCTGACTCGGGCGGCGGCGACGCTGCGAAGTTTCTGCGCGGCGACGGGGTGTGGGCTGCGGTCAGCGCAACGTTCAGCCCGAGCAATCCCGGAGATGACGGGAAGCTCGCTTACGCGAGCGGTGGCGCAGCGGCCTTTGCCGCCAACATCAAGACGAACGGGACCTACCTCCAGTTCGGCACGACGGCGGCGACGTCTGGGACGCTCCGATTCGGTAACGACGTATTCCTCGTTGGCATCAAGGCGGTCGGCGGTGCGGATGTCGGGCTGCTCGGAATCGGAGCCGACGACGCGACTTATACGGGTGACCTCAACACCACGGCGCACTACATCCGCTCAGGCGGAAGCGTCGTCATTCGATCGGACGGCGACAAC
>DASXWF010000226.1:0-6657 GCA_036503835.1 Polyangiaceae bacterium
GGCTCGCCGCCGCTGCCGGAAGCGTCTTGCGACCCCGTTGCCGGCGGCGTCGACACCGTACGCGCGCTCGAGCTCGTCGCGACCCTCTCCGATCGCTGGCACGAAGCATGGCTCGGATCACCCGCCGTCGCCGATCTCGACGGTGACGGCACGAACGAGATCATCGTGCCACGCGACGAGCTGCTCCAGATCTGGCACCTCGACGGCACGCTGCGCTCGCTCGGGCCGCTTCAGGGTCGCATCTGGTCGTCGCCCGTCGTCGCCGACCTCTTGCCGGAGCGCGAAGGACTCGAGGTGGCGGTCGCGGCCCGCGGGCAGATTGCGGCCTGGGACGCGAGCGGCAGCGCGTTGCCGGGCTTCCCCGTGACCTGGCGCGACGAGCTGCGCTCGCTCGCGGCCGGTGACATCGACGGGGACGGCGAGCTCGAGCTCGTGGCGGTGACGACGAGCGATCTCGACGCGAACGGTCAGACGGACATCATGATCGCGGTCCACGCCGACGGCAGCGTGGTCGCGGGTTTTCCGCCCAACACGACGGGCGCGGCGGGCTGCGACGACGCTTGCTACGTGCACGCCGGCTACGATCAGAACGTCGGACTCGGCGACGTGGACGGCGACGGGGTGCTCGACGTGCTCGCGCCGCAGGACAACGCCTACGTGAGCCTGCATACCGGCGACGGTCGTGCCTTCGACGCCGCGCCCATCTTTCGGAACCGGACGAAGTTCTCCGGCGTCCGCTTCATGCTGGACTATGCCGAGGCGCAACAGGGCTACGCCGAGGACGAGGCGACCGCGAATCAGGCGCATTTCACCAACACCGCGCCTGCCATCGTCGACGTGGACGGTGACGGCACGAACGAGATCGTGATGCTCGGGTCCGTGCAAAACGCCGCACAGGATGAGCGCGAGCGGGGCGTCGTGTTGTTCGTCGTCCGGAACGACGGCACGCGCCCCGACGATTGGGTCGCGCCCTTCCACGCTCCGGACTTCCTCGACGGGTTGTGGGATGCGGGCGACAACATCGTCGGCGCGACCAATCAGGTCAGCGTCGCGGACATCGATCCCGAGAGCCCCCGCGCGGAGTTCGTGTTCGCGGGCTTCGACGGCCGGATTCATGCGGTCTCGAGCGACAACCGGGAGCTCTGGTCGCGCGAGTTCACGACCCGCGCCGGCGTCCTGACCGGTGGGGTGGTCGTCGCCGATCTGTCGGGTGACGGTCGTCCCGAGATCGTCTTCAACACCTACGGAACGGACGAGGGAGAGGGGGAGCTGATCGTGCTCGCGAGCAACGGCGACGTGCTGCACCGCGTGCCGTTGCCCGAGCGAGGCGCCATGCCCGTGCCCACGATCGCGGACGTGGATGGCGACGGCACGCTCGAGATCGTCGTCAGCCTGAAGGACGGCGTCGATCGCGAGCGCCAGGTGCTCGTGTACGGCGTCCCGGGCTCGGCGGACAATTGCCTGCTCTGGCCGACAGGGCGCGGCAATCTGCTGCGCACGGGTTTCGTCGCGCTCGCGGCCGCGCCCCGTTGAGTCATAGAAGCGCGATCGCCGCTACTCGTCGAGCGGAGTGCACTGGAAGAATTCGAAGCTCTGGCACACGCAGCCGGGCTCGCCGCCGATACACGTGCATTCCGCGCCGCAGCTGCAATCCGTGCCGGCGTAGACCGTGACGCAATCGTTGCGAGCGTCGCAGTCGCCTTCGCTTTCGAGCTCCGGGCACGTTTCGGCGTCGGCCGGCACGCACTCCGAACGCTCGTCGTCGCAGTTGAAGCCGGGCTCGCAGTCGCTCTCTTCGCTGCAGGGCGCCGGGGGCGGCTCGCTCGGGCCGCTTCCGCCCGAGCTCGCCGAGCCGCTGCTTCCCGCCTGGTTGGCGGCGCCGCTGCCGTTGTCCGTGCCCCCGCCGCTGTCCGTGCCTCCGCTTTCACTGCCGGCATTCCCGTTGCCCCCGGAGTGACCGGGGCGATCGGGCGGTTCGATGTCGGACCACTCGTCGTCGTCACATCCCTCGAAATGCTTGATGTCACAAGCAACACCGAACACTGCGCACACGAATCCGAAGATGACGGTTCTGGTCATGGGACTCCCTCGCGCTCCTCGCGCCAATCGTGGCGACACGGCTCCGCTCGCGACGGCGAGCGTCGGCGGTCGCACTTCAAGTGAATGAGTCGCTCCTGGGTGCCCCCCCGCCGGTGTCCCGTTCAAAGCGGAGCGAAAAAAATCCCCGAGGGGCCGGGGTTCACGCCGCCGCCGCGTGGGCGACGTTTCAGTACGCCGGGCGGCGGAAGCCCGGCACCGCCTTGGCGACCGTGCGCTCCCACTCGTCCACCCGGGAATGCGTGGTCACGATCTTGGCGCCGGTGAAGAGATTCGCGAGACTCGCGGCCATCTCCATCAGCTTGCTCTTGATCAAGAGCTCCATCTGCACGTCGCGCTTGTGCGCCTTGAACCAGACGGTCCACGCCTCGCGGAACCCGGACTCGACCGAGCTGAGCTCCCACGCGTCGACGGCCATCAAGAGCTTCTTGGTCACGCGGATCTCGCGATCGGCCATCGCGATCATCGGCGCCGCGTAGCTGGTCGGAAAGTACCCTCGACAGAGAAAAAACGTGACGCCCGGGGCCAGCCGGCTCAGCCGCGCGCTGCCGCGCTCGCCCTCGACATTGACCGTCCCGTCCGTCGACGTCGTCGAGCGGACCTCCGAAGGCGTCGAGCGAACCGCGGGCGGCACCGTGGGTGACGACATACGCGTGAGCGAACACGATGGCACGACGGGCGGCCCGCTGGCGAGCGACTTCGCACAACCGGCGCAATGCGCGGCCGTTCCACGCAATGCGCAGATTGTAGGAACATGTCGCTATCGATGCGGATTCGAGCTTTCGATGCGTCAGCGAGTGCTCGCGCCGTTGCCGCCCTTGCCGCCGCTTTCGGAGCGGCCGCTCTTCCCCGCGCTTCCGCCGTTGCCTGAGGTGCCGCCCGAGCCGCCCTGCGCGAGCCGCGAACCGGTGGTGCCCGCGCTGCCGCCTCCGTCGAGTCCCCCGCCCGCGGCGGACGCGCCTCCCGTGCCAACCGCGCTCGTGCCGGCGGTCGTGGTCGTGCCGGCGTCGGTCGTGCCGGCGTCGAGGGTGGAGACATCGTTCTGGTTGACCGGCACCGGCGGGTCGGTGGTGCGGAGCGCATTGTCGCCGTCCGTCCGGTCGCGATTGCACGCCGCAACGGCACACGAGAGCGCGAGCGCCAGCCAGAGAGCACGGCGCGTCCCGAGTGATGCCTCGGCGTGGAAGGGTCGGTTCGATTCGAGCACAGCAAGCGAGCTTTTGAGCATGCATCCCTCCTTCGTCGGAGCCGCCGGCCTTCCATGGCCGGCGACGGCGGTCAGCCTGCGCCCTTGGCTTGCTCGCTGCGCCCGCAGCGGCACTCGCCGGGCGTTTCGTCGTGGACGGGACAATCCGGCTCGTGCTGCCCGTCGCGCAGGCACGCCGGGCAGGAGCAGAGCTCGCCCGCGAGGATTTGCGAGGGTGAGACGGTCAGGTGCGCGCGCTTTCTCTGCATGGTCAAGACCTTCGCTGGACGATTCGTCCGGCGCTCACGCGTCCGTTCGATTCTGCGCGGCGGCGATCCACGCGCGGACGTCTTCCAGGTGATCGGTCTCCTCGGCGAGCGCCCTTTCGAACGAGGTCACGACCGAGTCTTCGCCGGATTCGCGCGCCATCTCGATCAGCGCTTCCCAGCACTCGTTGTCCGCGAGCTCGACCACGAGCAACGCTTCGAGGCACTGCGCGAACGTCGTGCGCGCGTCCACCATGACCTCGAGGATGCCCTTGGTCATCGTCGCGTGCAGATCGGCGGAGGGCGTCATGACCGTGGGGTCGCCTCCGATGCGGGTCACCACCTCGACCAGCATGCGGAAGTGCTCGTGCTCCTCGCGCATGTTGCTTTCCAGGTCCTTGAGCTCGGGTCCACCGGCGAATCCGCCGAAACTCTGGTACTTCGAGATCAGCGCCTCGTAGAGGCGCACTCCCGTGCGTTCGAATGCCAGGCGCTCGCCGAGCTTGTCGATGAATTGCGTCGGGCGCGCTCCCTTCAGGCCCTTCACCGCGGTGTTGACCAGGCCTTTCAGGTTGGTGGGCGGCGGCACGCTGCCGAGCGGCTCCGCCTCCCGCGCGTAGCTTTCGCGGATCTCTCCGATGGCGCGTTCGTCGCCCGGCGCGTCGGGCGGAAACTCGCGGGTGCCCTCGATCATGCGCTCGGTCGCCGTCGGCGAGGTCGCGATGCCGGTGCGATTCCGGCCCAGGGATACGCCTTGGATGGTCATGCTGCTCCTCTCATGCTCCGGTGGCGACGGTCCGACCGCCGTTACCGATCTTGGGTCCTTGCCGGCTGAGCTCCGTGCCGGGCGCCCAGACGTAGCCGAGCGCGACCGCGTCGGTCGGCGAGCCCTGCGAGTTGAGCTGCGCGCGCTGCCGCGCCGACGCACCCGCGGGATCCTCCTGGTCGAAGGGCACGAAATTCGGCCCGACCGCCGTGAGGTGCACCTCGTTCCGCAGCACCTCGCGCACGAAGTCGCGGTGGCTCTCGTACGCGATGGGATCGGGCAGCTTCGCGTTCAGGACCTCCTGGGCGTCGCGGCGCTCGAACTCCTCGAACAGTCGCGCGACGTGCTGCACGTGTCCGAGCTCGTAGTCGAGGAAGCGTTCCCAGATCGCCTTGATGCGGTCGTTCGTCTCGTACTGGACGCAGCTGTAATAGTTGTAGGCTTCGTTCGCCTCGTGCAGGAGGAGCTTCTCGAGCCAGGTCTCGCGCGTGTCGATGATCGACTCGTACTGAGTGACGTGTTGCTCCTCGATCGACGCAATCTCGGCGTAGAGTTGGCGCCCCGTGGGGTCGGCGTACGTCGGACCCACGGTCATGTAGTAGTCGTGCGTCTGGTACTCGCCCCCCACCAGCGTCAGCGCATGCAGCTTGCTGATCAGCGCCGCTCGGTCGCGGTCGTACGCCAGGCGCAGGTCGTCTTCCGGCGCCCGGTGTTCGACCGAGGTGGGACGCCCCGGCAGGATGTCGGTGTAGCTCTGGAGCAGGTTGTTCGCGTCCTTGCCTTCGACGCGATCCATCAGCGCCGAATAGCGATACATGTGATCGAAGTCCTCGAGCAGGCCGAAGCGGTAGACTTGGGCCAGGTACGGATCCGGCTCCGCGATCGCGATGGCGGCCGTCACCTCGATCGCGACCTGCTCGAAGCCGATCGTCGTTTCAAGCACGTTCTGATCGGGGGGATTCAGCCAGTTCACCATGGTTTGCTGGTGTTGCTCGACGCGGCGGATGCGCGCGAGCTCGAGCTGCAGGTCCCGATTCATGCGGCTACAGGCATGGCTGAAGCGCAGCGCCTCCGCTTCGATGCCGTTCATGAGAATGACGCGCACGCGCGTGAACGCGTCGTCGTCGAGCTTGCTGTAGGGCGGCCGGACCAGGTCCTTCCAGGTGAAGGTCTGTTGCTCCAGCGTCGTTCCGCGATCCTTCAGTAGGTCGATGGCCATTGCTTCTCCCGCGCGAGGACCCAGGCGGCCCGAGGCGAGCCGCGTTCGGGCCGGGCCATCGCAGGTTCCGTACCAGCGCGCCGAGCGCTCTCTCGTGGCCTCCGCGCTCGAGGCTGCCGTTGCGGCAACAAATAGGTCCCGGCGCATCAATCTGGCGCGCCACGCTGATCTCGCGTGCGGTGCGTGGCTCGAGAAGACTCGAGCCGCCGATACCGAGAAGCTCTGCCTCGTGAGCGAGGCACGAGCGCTCGAATTTCGAAGGGCTCGTCGCGCAGCGCCGCAGCGGCGCAGCAGCTAGCCTCGAAGCAAGGCTCGTACCCGCGCTGGCTCGGGAACTGCACGAACGCGCGCCATGCTCGCCTGTCCCGATTGCGCGACGGCTCGTATCGTCCAGAGCTCCGTGTGGGACGGTCCCTTCTGGTCGACGCTGCTCACGCTGGCCCTGCCGCTCCTGGTCTTGTCGGGAGTCGCCACACTGCTGCGGCGAATCGGCGCGGGAGCTCCGCTGCCCGCCGAGCGCTCGCTACGCGATCCGCGTCATGATTGAACCGAGCCGCCAGGGCGCGCTCATCAGCGCTGGCACCTTGCTCGGCGCAGGTCTCGGCGGATTCCTCGACGGCATCGTGCTCCATCAGATCCTGCAGTGGCACAACATGCTCTCGAACGTCGTGCCTCCGACCGACCTTCTGACCATGAAGTACAACATGGTGTATGACGGCGTGTTCCACCTGATGACGTGGACGGTCACCGCGGTCGGCCTCGCGCTGCTCTGGCGTGCCGGGCAGGACCCGCGCGTACCGTGGTCGACGCGCACGCTGCTCGGGTCACTGGCTCTCGGCTGGGGCCTCTTCAACCTGAGCGAGGGCGTCCTCGATCATCTGGTCTTCGGGCTGCATCACGTTCGTCCAGGCGAGCACCAGCTCGCGTGGGATCTCGCCTTCTTGTGCTTTGGTGCGCTGCTCGTCGCGCTCGGCTCCGTGCTCGTTCGGAGTGGCAGGCGCGATCGAACGGAACGCGGCGCGCCGTCCACGGCGAAGCGAGCGTGAGCCCGGCAATGCCCCGGGCTCGCATTATTCTTATCGGGTTGATGGTATTTGAAGTGAGGACTTTCACGCGGCGTACG
>DASXWF010000227.1:0-2985 GCA_036503835.1 Polyangiaceae bacterium
GCGACCGCCTCGGCCTCGGACCCGAACCCGAGCTCAGCGAGCACCTCGAGCACCAGCCTCACCGCTTCCGGCACCTGCGCGCTCACGATCTCGCTGATTCCCCCCTTCGGATCGAGCTCGTCGCCGAACTGTGCCGGCTCGCACCCCACCACGCGCAGGACGGGAAGCTTGCCGCCGATGGCCCGCACGGTGCGGAGCACCTGCTCCGGCGTGAGACCGTGCGCGTCCCAACCGATGCCCCCCGCATCGGCCTGTCCGAGCTCAGGCTCGAGCACGTACAGCGTTCCGGGTCGTCCTCCGCGCGGCAGCGCGTCCACGAAAATCGCGGCGTCGTAGCCCTCCACGAGCTCGAAGGCCAGGTCGAGGCCGCGGATGCCGAAGTCCCGCACCGTGACGCCCTCCGGCAGCGTCCGGCACGAAAGCTCGCGCGCGACCACGCAGCCGAACGAATCGTCGCCGAAGAACACGTTCCCGATCCCAGCAACCAGCACGCGCATCATGCCTCCTCGGACTCCGCCACGAGCTCGACTTCATCGAGCATAAAGAAGAAGCGGTGACCCGGCATTCCGCTCGTGCCCAGGTCCGCGCCGGGATCGTCGTCGACCGTGACGCTCAGGTACGTTCGCCCCTCGAAATCGCGCTCCACGGCGCGTACGGTCGCGACGCGATCGCGAAGCGCGAGATCGAAGATGTCGGCGCGGCGGTTCGGCTTCAGGCGCACGCGCGTGCCCGCTGCGAACTCGGGCCGGCCGCGCCGAGCGCCGTGGAGCGCCGCGAGCTCGGCCGGCGCGAGCGCCTCCGTGCGATCCAGGAGCGCCGCCAGGCGCGGATCGGTGGCGCGCACCTCGCGCTTCTCCCCCTCCCCGAGCGTTTGGATGCGAAGACTCAGGATTTCGTCGATCTCCGTGAGGTCGAAGAGATCGCCGCGGCTCTCCGGCGACAGCGCCGGGTAGTCGTAGAAGACGATCGGCGAGAGCAGCAGGCGGTCGCAGCTGCCGGGTGCTCCGACGAGCACCGGGAAGAGCCCCGCGTGCTCGCAACCGCTCGCGAGCCCGGCGAGCTCCGCCGGCGGCTCGAGCAGCGACACGAACGAGCCGCCCCGGACGCCCAGCAGGACCTGGGTCGAGAGCAGGGTCTCCGCGAGGGCCGCGGCGCGCTCGAGCTCCGGGGCGTCGCTCAGGTTCGAGACGGTCACGCGCACCTTCACGAGGCCCGGGGCGAGCGGAACGATCCTGGTCGCGAGCTCGCCGGAGAGCGCGCGCGTGAGACGCACGATCCGCTGCGTTTCGGAGACTCCCTCCGAAAGCAATTCCACGCGCCGATCGGCCGGCGCGCCGAAGCTCGAGCGAAGGTCCTGCGCGAGGTCGAGCTCGAGCTCCACGTTTCGCTCTTCGGCTTCTTGCCAGGCTCCGCCGTCCCGCGCGCTCGCCGCGCTCGAACCTTCGAACGTTCGCTCGACGAGCTGCAAGAACCGAATGCGCGCGCCGAGCGTGCAGCGCGCCTCGCAGCGAACCAGGCATTCGGCGAACAGCTCGCTGCGATCGGAGCCGCTCTGGGCCGCGGCGTAGGCGCGCGGATAGACGCAGCCGAACGGGAAGCGCACCCGATTCTTCGGCGAGCTCGCGCGGTAAGGATAGAGCGCGTATCCCTCGTAGAGAGCGGCGTCGGCCACCGGCAGCACGCCGTCGAAGTTCACGACGCCGTCTCCCCGCGATCGAGCAGGCTGGAAATCGCCGCCTCCCAGCTCGAAGCGCCGCTCGCGAGCTTGTAGCGGTGAAGGCGCTCGAACACGCCGCGTTCGAGCGCGAGCGGTGAGCGATTCGGATAGTAGTGATCGAGCGTCGTTCGATACACCTCGAGCGGCAGGAGGAAGCGACACTCGGCCGTGCGCGCGAGGGGCAAGGCTTGCAGACTGCCGTCGCTCCGTTCCGCGAAGACCGTCCCCGAAAACAACAACAAGAGCGGCACGACACCGTCCGAGAGGCCCTCGAGGTACTTGGTCGTCGAGAGCTCGAAGTCCCAGGAGCAGGGCAGCGGTACGGCCACGCTCGTGCGCTCGGCGAACGGCGGCACGAGCAGCGTGACGCGCGTCCAGAGCAGACTCTGCTGCGTGCGATCCCAGCGCGAACGCTCGCCGAAGAGCTCGAAGGTGCGCGAAGCCTCGCGGTCGTCGTAGCGGCGGCGCGCGGTTTCGATCCGGACCTGGCACCCGAGCAGCACGCCTTGCAGGCCGGTCACCCGGGACTGGACGCCGAGCGTCAGCGAAAGCTCCGGGCTCGCGGCGTGCAGCACCGGCTCCGCGCGCTCGACGTCGAAGCCGAGCTCAGGCATGGCGTGCCTCGTCGCGGTGGAGCCGCAGCTGGACGAGCGGGGCCTCGAGATCGACCACGACGCGCCCCGCGTCGGGAACCGCCTGCTCGAGGGCTTCCGCGATCAGCGATCGCACGGAAGCCGGACCGCGCGCGCGGATACGAAGCTCCCCGGGCCGCAGCGCGGCGAGCTCGCACGAGCCGCCCGCCCGCGCGAGCGACGGCTCGAGGCGAGCGAGCGCGCGCTGCACGCGCTCGCCGAGCGGGTCCGGGTGCAGGCCGTGCAAGAGCAGCAGACTCGCGAGCGCCGGATCGTGCGAGAGCGCGGGCAGGAGCCGCTCCTCACCGCAGAGCTCGAGCAGGCGCGCGAGGCCCCGGGCGTGGAGCTCGAGCACCGTCGCGACGAGCTCGCGCGCCGCTTCGCGCGCCTCGAGATCGGAGTGCCGCTCGAGCCGCTCGACCAGCGCCGAGACACGCTCGAGACGCGCGTCGAAATCGCTCGCCGGGCCCGGGCCGCTCATCGCGGCGCTCCGAGCATGGGGGAATGCCGAACCGTGAGCTCCTTGCCCTCACCGAGGAACATGTGCACGCCGCACGGCAGGCACGGGTCGAAGCTCCGCACGGTGCGCATGATATCGATGCCCTTGAACTTCTCGGGCGGGTTCTCTTCGAACAG
>DASXWF010000228.1:0-2318 GCA_036503835.1 Polyangiaceae bacterium
CAAGGCGGCGCCGCGGCCGAAGCGGAGGGACGCGCGTACGGTGATCGGCTGGGGCGGCTCGGCGGGGCACCTGGAGGACATGGCGAAGGTCGCGGAGCCACTGAGCGAATTCGTGGCTGGGCGCGAGGACGTCGTGCTTCACGTCATGGGCACGGAGAAGATTGCGGCGCTGTTCGCCGCGCTTCCGTGCGAGAAATTCCGGCACTTCGCGCCGGGCAGCCTCGAGGACTACTACGCGTTCGTCGCGGGGCTCGATGTGGGGCTCGCGCCGCTCGAGGATTCGGGCTTCAACCGCTCGCGCTCGGACGTGAAGTTCTTGGAGTACGCGCTGCACGGCGTGGCGCCCATCGTGAAGGCGCTCGCGCCCTACCGCGACTCGGTGGTTCACGGTGAGACCGGACTTCTCTTCGAGAACGCGGCCGAGATGCTCGCGCTCGTGAAGTCGCTCGTGGAAAATCCCGCCGAACGCGCGCGCATCGCGGCGAACGCGCGCGGCTACGTCGAGCAAGAACGCTCGGAGAGCGCTCGCGCGGCCGACCGGGTCGCGTTCTATCGCGCGCTGGGCGCCAGCGAGAAGCCCTCGTCCCCCGAACGCGTCGCGGCGTACGCTCGCATGCCCGGCGCGGAAGCGTCTGGCGGTCACGTGAGCCTCGGACTGACCGAGTACGAGCACCTGCTCCATGACGCGCTCGTGCTCGGCACCCTGCAAGGCAAAAAGCAAGAAGCGCTCGGCCTCCTGCGGCGTGCCTCCGCGATCGAGCCCGCGCACTACCAACCCTACCTGTTCGCTTCGAGTGTCTCGGAATGCCCCCTCGACGAGCTCGCGCAGTCGCTCGCCAAGAACCCGGCGAGCCTCTCGGCCCGGGTCGCCCTCGCGGATCGGCTCGAACGCGCGGGCAATCCGGCGCGGGCCGTCGGCGAGCTGCTGCGCGCGGCCGAGATCCTGCCCGCGTACGATCTGCCGTATTTCCGCCTCGCTCAGATCCTCGAGCGCGGCGGAAAGACCCGCGAAGCGCGCGAGTTCTTCGCCATCGCAGAGCAACTGCGCGCGCCGCTCGAAGCCCCTGTCCAGAGCGCGGCAGTCGACTGACTGACACGCTCTCCATCTTCCGAGGTTATGATGCCCAGACAATCCCATGACGCCTGCGCCGAGCTACGACGATATTTTCGGCGTCATGTCCCGAGCCTGTGCGGGGGAGGCGAGCGCGCGAGTGGCGCTGCCCGAAGATCCCGATCTGGCGGACCCCGCCACGCGCTTCGCTATCGCGCTGAACGTCCTGCTCGACGACCTCGCGTTTCGTGTCCGCGAACGTGAGCGCACCGAAGAACGCCTGCGCCAGTCGCAGAAGATGGAGGCCATCGGGAACCTGGCCGGCGGGATCGCGCACGACTTCAACAATCTCCTTTCGGTGATCCTCGGATACACCGATCTCGTCCTGCAGGGTCTGCCCGACGACGACGTGAATCGGCCCGATCTCATGGAGGTCCGGCGCGCGGGAGAACGGGCGCGCGAGCTCACGCAGCAGCTCCTCGCCTTCGGCCGCCGGCAGATGCTCGAGCCGAAGTTGCTCGACTTGAACGGCGTGCTGCGCAGCATGGAAAACATGCTGCGGCGCCTGCTGGGGGAGAGCATCGAGCTGTCGCTGCTCACCTACCAGCGCCTGGCGAAGATCAAGGCCGACCCCGGGCAACTCGAGCAGGTGGTGATGAACCTGGTCGTGAACGCGCGCGACGCGATGCCGACGGGCGGAAAGCTCGCACTCGAGACCTCGAACATCGTGCTGGACGGGGGCTACGTCCACGAACATCCGGAGGTCGTTCCCGGCGCGTACGTGATGCTCGCGGTCACCGACAGCGGTCACGGCATGGAGGCCGACGTGAAGGCGCGCATCTTCGAGCCGTTCTTCACGACCAAGCCGCCGGGGAAGGGCACCGGGCTCGGCCTGTCGACGGTCTTCGGCATCGTGCGCCAGAGCGGCGGTCACGTCTGGGTCTACAGCGAGCCCGGCCGCGGCACGACGTTCAAGGTCTACCTTCCGCAGGACAACCAATCGGCGGAGCTCCCGGTCATGAACGTCCCGGCGCCGGCCACGCTGCGTGGCTCCGAAACGGTGCTGCTCGTCGAGGACGAAGAGCAGGTGCGAGCGCTCGTGAAGCTGGTGCTCGGCCGGAGCGGCTACAACGTGCTCGAGGCGCAGAACGCGGGCGAGGCCTTCCTGATCTGCGAGGAGTATCCCGCGACGATTCACCTCCTCTTGACCGACGTGGTGATGCCGCGCATGACCGGCCGGCAGCTCGCCGATCGCGTACGTCCCCAG
>DASXWF010000229.1:0-3762 GCA_036503835.1 Polyangiaceae bacterium
CTGGAAGTGGGGCCCGTCGTCGAGCGGCCACTTCTTCGCACCGTGGATGCGCTGGTAGCGCCGCACGTAGATGGCGCGCTCCTCGTCCAGGTCCTCGGGGTCCAGCTCCTCGAGTTCCATGTCCCAGACCCGCCCCCACACGAGCCGCTCGTGCAGCCGTGTGCAGGCCTCGTGCATCGCCTGGGCGACCTGGTTGCAGAGCGGGTGCTCCCAGCGCAGCTCACCGTCCACGTAGGGAACCAGGTCCACGGCGTCGCCCGTCAGGTGGTAGCTGTCGAGCGTGCGGCTCGCCCCCGACGCCACGAGCTTCTTCTGCCGCTCGAGCGTGCGCAGCCCCTCGTGCACCGAGAAGTCGATGTCGGTGATGGTGAGCGCCAGGCGCACGACGCGCACGAGGTCGGGGTGAATGCCAACCAAGTTGGCTTCGCTCTTCGCCCCGAACTTGAAGCTCACTGCAGAACCCCGAGGATCGTCTCGAAGACGTGGGCGTACTTCGGCAGCGCCTCGGCCAGCATCGGCAGCGCGATGACGACGATGGCCAGGATGCCCCCGCCCTTCGCCGCCTTCTGCCCGAGCGTCTTCTCAGCCGCCTCGAGTCGAGGGGCGTGGTCGCCCACCACCGTCGCGCGCAGGAGCGCGAGCTCCTCGTGAAAGAGATCGAAGCGCTGGTTCACCGTCTGCCCGAGCCCGTCGATCTGGATCGCCATCTTGCGCTGCACCCCGAGCACCGCCGCCTCGCTCGAGATGACCGCCTCGAGCTTCTGGCTGAAGTCGCCGAGCTGCGCCTGGAACTCCACGTAGCTCGGCGGTCGCCCCGACAGCAGCCGGAACGGCTCCGTCGGCACCCGCGGCGGAGGATGGATCTGCGGCAGCCGCTCGGTGTTCGGCACCGGGTCCTCCTCCACCCGCGTCACCTCGGGCTCGTCCCGAGGCGGCAGGCGGGGGAAGCGCGGCGGCGGCTTGCGCGGATCGCTCACGGCGACCCCGCGTCGGCCCGCTCGTGGCACTGCCGCAGGCGCCCCACGACGTCCACCAGGTCGGCGAAGGTCAGCTGCTGCGGGTCCTCCGGCACGACGCGCACGACGGCGTCCACCTTGCAGCGCGCGAGCGGCGTCAGCTGCCCGCTCGACGTGCACGCCATCGGCAGCCCGAGAGCCACCATCCCGATAATCGCCCCGAGTGCAAAGTCGCGCAGCATGGGGCATTTTACTGCACACCGGTTCAGTCGTCAAAGTTGACGTCTCACCCCTGAGGGTTCATCGTGCAAGGGTTCGTATCCTTTGAGGCAAACCCGAGGGCGACGATCGGGTCACAATCGTTGTCAGGCCGGGCAGGTAACGCCCACATGAGAGTCGGCCCCCGCTCTGGCCGTAAGGGGGTGACCATCCCACACGTGCGCGTTCCGCTTCGGCGAGCTTTCGCTGCGACTGTCCCACCTCGGCAACAGTCTCATGCCACGATCGAGGATGCGCGCATGTTCCGCTTTCCCGTTCGTCTCGGCTCTGCTAATCATCGCCTCGGCTCTGGGGTGTGCGGGCCATGCAGTGACCCCCCCCGCTGCGACCGAAGACGCCTCGGAGCCGTCTACTACCGCCGCCGACGCTGGCAGCGAGCCAGCTGGCGACGCGGGCCACGAGCCCGCCACGACCTGCTGCCGGCTCACGACCGAGCGGGGCGAGTTCGTCAGCAACAACTGCGGAACGATGCTCAACGTTCCTTGGTACGAGGCGCGCGGGTATCGTTGCTGGGTCGTTGAATGAGGGGCGCGAAGATGGGCAGCTCCGTCAGGTGACCGACAGTCAGCGCGGGGTCAGCCCATAGACTCGTGCCGGTCTCCGACAGACGCTTCCAAAGCGCGATGTCTTCGGCGAAGTATTTGGGCTTGCCGTCGTGCTCACCGATGAAGGGGAGGCAGTAGGGGCGCCACGTCTCGCCCTCGTCCTCGAGCTCGGGCAGAGTCTTCCCGACGCGCAGCAGGCTGGCCCGAGTCACGACGGCAAAGCCGAGCCCGGCGGTGCGCGCCAGCAGGCACCCGTCCGGCTCGGGGCTATCGGGGTCCGCGTCGCACGCCCAGGCCTGCCCGCCTCGGGCGGAGTACAGCCCGGTGACCGCGCCGCCGCTCCGCAGCCGCGGGTGTTTCGATAGCGCCAGGATCTGCTCGTGGGTGGCAACGATATCGGCATCGATGAACACGACCGCGTCGGCGCCGAGCCGTAGCGCGCGGGTGATGAGCAACGACCGCGCCCGTGGCAGGTCGCTCATGCCGTAGATAGGCAGCCACGGTAAGCCCGAGGCCTTGAGCGATTCGCGCAGGCGCCGGTTGACGTCGTCCCGCACGGGCAGGGTGATGATGGTACCGCTCATGAGACGGGGTTGGCCCACATCGCGCGCCAGCGGCCGCTGTCCCCGTCGTACCAGATGCCGGCCATGTCCTCGGGGTCGAGGGTAAAGGTCGTCAGGCTCGCGAAGCGGAACCGGTTAGCGGCGCTGCTGCTCGCGTGTTCGTGCTGCAGCCGGATGTCGCCGGGCCCGAGATTGATCAGATACTTGATCTCGCCATCGGTGCCGGCGGCTGCTCCCGTGATGTCGCGCACCGTCGCTGCCGTGCCATCGGTGCTCAGGCGCACGGCGTTGGCAGTGGCCCACCCCGTCGGGCTGTAGTTGTTCTGGTCTGCGGTGAGTGCAGACGGGCTGATTACGGAATCGAGCGCGAATGCGGAGAGCACCCGGACCACAGTGCCAGCGGTCAGGTCGACGGTGTCGGCCGCGTCGAGGAGTATGTCGTTGGCCGCGTTCAGCTCGAGGTCGCCGCTCGCGTCGAGCAGGATTGTGCCAGTGGAGACCGAGCCGGGGGTGGTGCCGGCGTACAGCCCGACACCGCTCGTCGCGCCGAGCCGCAGGTCGCCCGTCGTGTTTGCGTCGAACGTCGTGCTCGTGAACGAGTGATTGCCCGTCCAAGAGATGTTCTCCGCATCGATGATGCTCACGACCTGGGTGGGGGTCAGCGGTTGCGGCACGCCCGTGCCCGCGCCCTCGGCTCGGCCGATGATGCGCGACTGGGCGAGGTCGGCCATCTTGGCGAGAGTGACGGCGCCGCTGTCGATGGTCCACGTGAGCCCGGACACCGTGATGTCGCCCCGGTCGCCCTCTAGGCTCGGCATCACCGTGCCGGCGAATCTCCACGTGCCAGTTCCGCCCGTGGTTTCGTACTCGAGCAGGGCGCCGCCGCGCGCCTGGGTGTACGTAACCGAGCCGGGGGTCGCGATCTGGTTGCCCGCCGACCCGCTCGCGTGAGCGATGCTCAGCGTGTCGTTTCCGTTGGGAAGCACCGCGATGCGGCGTCCTTGCCAGCCGCCCGCGATGCTCGTGAGCGTGCCGGTGTCCTGCAGGACGATGGAGGTGACCGTGTCCGCGATGGCCACATCCGCGTGTGGCCCGGCGCCGGATAGCGTGTGGATGCCCGGGGCGAGCTTGATGGGCGTAACCGAGGAGTCCGCGAGGCCCGCCGTCGGGAGCTGGCCCCACGCGGGCGGGGCGCTCGCGCCGGCCGAGATGAGCGCGTGCCCGCTCGTTCCGTTGCTGCCACCGACGTTCCAAGAGCCGTCGCTCTCGATGGTGAGCCGCTGCGTGCTCGCGGTGTTGATGACGACGGCCACGCCCGAGCTAAGGGTGATGTTGCTCGTCTCGGTGCTGAGCGCCACGCCGGTCACGCCCGTTACCGGCGTCGTGGAATGCTGGGTTAGCGCGACGCCGCTCGTCGCG
>DASXWF010000230.1:0-5610 GCA_036503835.1 Polyangiaceae bacterium
TGCACCGCGCATGAGATGCGCGCAATCATCGCAAGCGATGATTGGCCCTGCTTCGCAGGGCGTGCCCCAATCTTTTCCGCTGGGGCTGGCGCCCCAGACCCCGCGTCCGCTTCGCGTCCGCCTAGTGCAGCTCTTTTCAAAATTGACCTCATCTCACTCCCGCTGCACTAGAGCGGCCGGCCCTGAGCAATCCAGCTTTCCACCAGCTGAATGTCCTCGGCAGGGAGCGCAGGCAGGCCGAGCGGCATGCCGCGGATCCCCGGCACCGGCGTTCCGGACTGTTCTGCGTGGCGCGCGAGCAACGCCCGGACGAGCCGGCCGTCCTTTTCTGCCCCGTCCGCGACAAACAGGCTCTTTCGTTCGCCTTGCTCATCCACGTAGCCGGCCAGCACCGACTCGTGCTCGGCGAGGTTGATCCGCTTGCCGGGGAAGCCGAAGCCACCCGTGTTGCCGGGACCGCCGTCACCGATCGCGTAGTCGGGATCGGAGTGGCAGTGCCAGCAGGTTTTCCGGAGCACCCGCGCCTTGACCTCCGGAAAGAGCACCGGCCGCGCGAGCGGCGGGAGCCGCTGAAACGGCTTCGGTTCGTTGGCGCGAGTGAGCGGCGCCGTGAGCACGTACGCCGCGATGTCGCGCGCTTCGCGAGGCGTGAGCGGAATGTCCGGCATCGCCGTCGCGGGGTCGAGCGCGCTCGGCTTCGCCAGCCAGCGCTCGAGGTACTCCGGGAGCAAGCGCTCGCGGGCGAGCGCGAGATCCGGAGCGAGGCGGATCGCTCTCGTGAGGCGCTCACCTTCGAGGCGCACGGGCAGAGCGGACGCCCGGAGTGCGGGCACGCCGCTCATGCGGTGGCACGTTCCACAGCCTTTCTGCTCGAGCAACGTCCGGCCGCGCGCCGCGTCACCCGCCGGTTTTTCGGCTTCGCGCGCGTCCTGGGGCGCGAGGTGGGCGGCGATGTCGCGCGCCTGCTCCGTCGAGAGGCGCAGCCGCGGCATGCTCTCCTCGAGGCCGGGGCGCACGTCGTGGGGCTCGAGCAGAAAGCGTGCGACCCAGGAGCCGCGAAGCTTGTCGCGCGCGACGCCGAGCGACGGCAACGTCACGAAGTGGTGAATGCGGCGCTGCCAGCGCATCAGGTCGTCCGGATCGGCGGCGAACTTGCCTTCGAGGATCCGGGCGTGACACCCGGTGCAGTTCTTTTCGAGCGTCGCTGCCGGCTCGCTCGCACCCTCGTGACAGCGATTGCACTCGAGCTCGCGCACGAGCGCCGCACCGCGTGTGGCGTCGCCTTCGGCTCGCAGGATCGCGACCTTCGGCGAGGGCGAAAGCGGCCCGGTTTCGGCGGCAGGGCTCCGCTCGCGACAACCGATCAGCGCGAGACCGAACGCGATCGCCAGCGAGAACGGCGCGCCGAGCCGCTCGACGGAACTCGCGCCGGACACGCTACGCGCGACTCCCGCCGGCCCCGCAGACTCCGCCGCCCGCATCCAGCTTGCGGCAGGTTTCGAGCGCGGCGCTGGCGCCTTGCTGATTGCCCACCGCGGCGCGGAGCCGCGACAGCGCCAGGTACGCGTACGCCGTCGTCAAGAGATCGCGCGCCGAAAGCTTCTCGAGCAGCTGGCGGGCCTCGCCATGGCGATCGGCGAAACCGAAGAGACCGACGCCGAGATCCGTCATGCGCATCGGATCGCCGGGCACCTCCTTCGCGCGCTGGCGCAGGACCGCGAGAGCCTCCTTCATGGTCGCTTCACGCTCCGTGGAGTTGTTGGGAGCGCGCCCGTCCACCCAGCGCGGCCACTCCCCCGCGCTCCGAATCGCCACCAGCGCCGAGACCCGCTCGAACCTCGCCTTCACCCGCGGGCTCGCCTCCCGCATCGCGCGGCGAATCGCGTCGAGCTCCTGCGCCGCCCGCACGTGCCGGCCGAGCCGGAGCGCTTCCTCCGCCACGATCAGGTGATCCACGGGACTCTGGTCCACCGGGAGCGCAATCAGGTGCGGCCGCCGCTCGCGCGGCTCCGGGACCGTGACTCCGTTCAGGCAGGCGGAAGCGGGCACGACCGCGCCGAGCAGGGCGAGCCCGGCGGCGAGCGCGCGCAACGAAAATCGACGCAGGTTCACGGACATCCGACACTCCTCCGGACGCACGCCGGACGGCACGGGTTCGACATCTGAGCGTACGCGGGGCCGTGCCGGCGGCTTCCCTGGTTCGACCGCGGCCGTTCGGGAATGTTCCGTCTATTTTTGAGCTACGGACTCCAGCGCGCCGCCGCCCGCCCGGAGCAACGCCTCGGGCGTGCGCAGGCCGACTCGAGCCTCGACGCATCGGCGCCGGGCGCCTCAGGGCAGCAAGCCGAGCTTCTCGAGCACGTGCTCCGTCACGCGCCGGCGGGCCTTCATGAAGTCCACGTCTTTCTGATGACCGTCCAGCGCGGTCGCAAAGTACACGTGCTGGGATCCACGCTCGATCCAGCCGACGAACCACCCGACGAGCTCAGTTTCTGGCGGGCCGGGCTGGAAGCCGGTCTTGCCGCGCAACACGTGCTCGGGCCCCACGTCGAGCGTGATCATGTCGATCACGGTTTCACGCACGAGCTCGCGCACGGGCAGCTGGGCGAGGTCGAGCCGGCGCACGAAATCCAGCTCCTGAACGGGCGAGATGCGCAGGGCGCCCCGTAGCCAGAATTGGTCGATGCCACCGGCAATGTCGCGATTGCCGTAGTCGAGCTTCGTGACCCACTCGCGCATGCGCGCCTCGCCGACCTTGCGCGCGATGCTCTGGAAACACGGCACGCAGGAGACGCGGATCGCGTCGCGCAGCGCGAGGTCCTGATTCCAGTCCTGCACGGGGTACTGCTTTCCGTCCCAGGGCAGGATTGTCCCGGCGTCGTCGACGACGCCCGTTTCGAGGGCGATGATGCTGTTCGCGATCTTGAAGGTCGAAGCGGGGGGGTGGACGCGGCGGCAGCGCTCCACGTCGCTGCAGCTCAGGGTCTTGGTGGTCGAGTCGAAGATTGCGATCGTGCCGCTCACCTGTTCGCGCTCGAACGCCTCCACGAAGTCGGCTCGCTCCTCGATCGGAAGCTCGGTGAGTCGCGTCGCATCGGTCACCACGACGGGTACCGGCGCGCTGGGAGCCGGGCCCACACCCGCTGCGACCGGTGCCGGGCTTTGGGCAGCCGGTACGGCAGGCGCGGCGCTCGCACAGCCGAGAGCGCCGAGCAACAGCGGAACCAATCGCAGGGAGGAGCGCATGCGAGCCTGCCCGTACCAGCTCCGCCGGCTCAGCGCACGCGGCGGGGCCGGGAGAGCGTGAATGGTTTCAGTCGACGTCAGACGCTCGCGCTCGCCAGCGGGGACGAAGCGCTCCGCTTGATCCAGTCGTGGTGCACGCTCGGAATGTCGTCGAGCAGCTGGCGTGTCACCGGGCTGTCGGGTTGCTTGATGACCTGATCCGGAGGTCCCTGCTCCACGATCTTGCCCTCGTGCATGATGAAGATCGAATCCGAGATGTAATAGGCGAGACCGATGTCGTGCGTGACGAACACGATCGTCATCGACAGCTCTTCTTTGAGCTTCATCAGGTACTCGAGGATGCTGGCGCGGCTGCAAGCATCGACCATCGAGGTGGGCTCGTCGGCGATCAGCACCTGCGGGCGCAGGATGAAGATGCGCGCGAGCAGCATGCGCTGCATCTGTCCGCCGGAGAGCTCGAACGGATACTTACCCTCGATCTCCTTGGGCTTGATGTTCACCGCCAGGAGCGCCTGATCGACCCGATCCTCCATCTCCTTCTCGGACGGCTTCTGCTCGAACAGCGTGAAGGAGCTCTTCAGCTGCGAACGGATCGTGAAAAACTGATTGAAGGCCGAGAACGGATCCTGAAACACCGCCTGCACTTTGCGCCAGTGCACGCGCGGATCCGGCTCGCTCCCGATGGGCTTGCCGTCGTAGAAAAGCTCTCCGCCCGAGGGCTGCTCGAGCCGGAGCAGCATCTTCGCGAGCACGGTCTTGCCGCAGCCGGATTGCCCGACGAGCGACACGATCTGGCGATCCTTGATGTCGAAGCTCACCCGATCCACCGCGGTCACGAGCTTCTTTCCGTGACCGAACGTACGGGACAGATCCTTCGCGTGAAACTTCAGGGCTTCGGCCATGGGGCCCGCGCACCCTAACACGAACTCGGGCTCGCCGGCCGAGCACGCGGACCGAAAGCCCGGAAACGCCTCAGGGATTGCTCGGCGGCGCGCCGCTGCCCGCGGCGGCCGGCGCCGGTCGCGCGGAGCCCGCAGCGGCGGCGGTCGAACCGGGCGAAAGCCGCTGCTCCAGCCGCGCCGCCGTCTTGGCCGCGCTCTCGGCGAGCTTCTGCTTCGGATCCTTCGCCAGACGCCGCGCGAGCTTCAGCGTCGCGTCGTCAGGCCACTGGTAGGCGAGCGCGGCGAGCGCCGTGGTCTGCGCCTGCTCCGTGAGCGCGGCGTTGCGCGTCACGTTCTCGAGCAGCTTCCGCACTCGCGCGCACTGCTCGGGCGAAGGGCTGCCCGGGCGCGAGCGGCGGTGCTGAGCGCAGAGATCCCGGAATGCTGCGAGCTCGGTCGACGAGAACTCGCCCGCCTTCAAGCTCGCTTCCCCTTTTTCGAGCAAGCGATCGACCTGCTCGCCACCGCAATTTCCGAGCAAGGCGCCGGCCTTCGCCGCGACGGGAGGGCGCTTGTCGTCGAGGAAGCTCCCGGCCCAGGGACAGATCGCGGCCTGCTCCGCGCTGGTCCAGTTGTACATGTTCGACGGACTCTCGAGCGCGGACAGCACGAGCTGCAAATCCTCCGCCGCCCCGTACTCCTGAATTTTCGGGAAGACCTGAAGGCGCCCGTGACTCATCAGGTAGCGGATAGCCGACGTCCGGAGCTGAGCGTCTCCGAGCTTGTCGAGCGCCGCGAGCAGCGCGTCCCCCCGACCGGCAATCACGCTGGCGTGGACGGCCGCAGGCAGCGTCGGAAGCGCCTGCGCCTTCGGCAACGCGAGCACCGCGCGGAGCAGCGCGTCGGCGTCCGCGGGAGCGACCGAGCCGGGCGGCAGGTTCGTTCCCCACGGCGCGCGAAACGCCGAGTGCAGCAGGTTCGCGCCGGCGGCGCGCAGCCCGGGCTTCTCGCTCGAGAGAGCAGCCGCCAGCGTGGCCGTCGCCTTCGCTCGATCGCGCCGCCTCGACACGAATTCCCCGGACAGCCGGTTCTGCTCGCCGTTCGGGCATTCCAGCGTCCCGCGCGCGGCGTCGGCCTGGCAGACCTTGGCGAGCTCCTCGAGCTCCGCCAGGAGCTTCTGATCGACGTTCGGGGCCGGAGGCGCCGCTCGCTGGGCGCTCGCGGAAGGCGCCGGCGCGCTCGGCGTTTCGTCTTTTTTCTTGCAACCCACCGTCAACACCAGGGCGGCGATCAGACCGAACAGCAGGACGACGCCGGACTCTCGCTGGGACAAGGAAGCTCTCATGGGCAGGCCGATCGGTGGCGTAAGCTTGCACGAGTTCGCGAGCGGTGCGAACCCGCGGAGCCTTGCCCGAATCCGCTGCGTGACCGATGCCTTCCTCCGAAAACGCCCGGCAGCGCGCGCTCGATCTGGTTCGGCGGC
>DASXWF010000231.1:0-2153 GCA_036503835.1 Polyangiaceae bacterium
CAGCGCCCACGCGATGGACACCGCCGAGACCGCCGGCTCGGCGCCGAACCAGTACTCGGGGACGAGCCGGCCGGCGAGCGAAGCCGGCAGCGCGAGTTCGAGCGCCATCTGGAGGCCGTAGGCAAACACCGCCGAGCCGCCGAGAAAACGCAGGAAACGACCCGGCCCCCAGCGCTGCTCGAGCGACGGCGAGAGGAAGTACAGGCCGAGCAGGGTCATCAGGATGTGCGAGATCGACCCGGAGGGGATGTGCAGGAAGGGCGCGGTGAAGAGGCGCCAGACCTCGCCGTGCAAGATCCGCTCGGTGCTGCCCGCGAGCGCGTAGAAGAGCGACTCGGGCGCGCCGGCCCAGTTGATACCGACGGCGAACACGAGCCAGACGGCGAGCAGCGTCACCAGCACGCCGCGCAACGCAGGTCCCGGGCGGGGTAGCCCGACGGTCGGTGCGTCACTGAAACCGCGCGGCATGCCTCAAGGCTCCAGGGCGCAGGTCGCAGGATTGGCCTGGTTCGGAACGACGTCGGCGTCGCAGGTGGCCGGCGGCGCGAGCGTCGCCCCGCTCAGGTCGACCACGTCGGCCTCGATCGTGGCCGGGCCGCGCGCGATGCCGGTGAACCGCACGGCGCTCGCGCAGTTGGCGCTGGTCACCGAACGCGGCGCGCCCATGTGCGGCTCTACCGGTGTCAGCGTGAGCTCGCGGAAACTGCTGCAATCGAGGCCGTAGGCGGCGAGCACGTCCGCCGGCGCGACGTCGACTCCGCCGCGATCGGTGAGCGTCGTGCAGCTGGCGGGGACGACGGTGCCCGCCGCTGCGACCGCCGTGCAGGTGGTGCCCCAGCTCGGCTGTTCCGCGCCCGATTCGTAGGCGTACACGGGCAGCCGCACGGTCGTACCCGCGCTCACGTCGTCGAAAATGACCGAGCTCCCGCAGGCGGCGTCGACGCGCTGCTCCGGGCCGCGCTCGACTTCGAAGTGCGAAACCTGGCCGGCTTCTTCGCCGCACACGAGCGCGCCGAGCACTGCGTCGATGCGGACCTCGACCGCCGTGAGCTCGCTCGGCGTGGAATCCACGAGCGGCTCGCAGTCCCCGATGGTCCGAGTGCGCTCGACGCGGGCGATCGTTCCTTCCGTACCGCCGCAGGTCGTCGTCCAGCGCGGGGCCACGCGCTCGCCGGTGGCAGTGTCGATGAGGACGGGCACGCCGACGGCGAGCGGGCTGAGGCCCGGGCGGTCGTAGCCGTCGATCCGTGCGGTGTAATGGTGGCCGTCCACCAAGCGGGCGAAGCCGACCGGCTGGTCGCAGTCGACGGCCCCGGAGCTCGGCAATGCGAACGGCTCGAAGGGCTCGCGCATCGTGCCGTCCGCGTTCGGGACCTGAGTAGGCCCGAGGTCCGTCACCGTCGCCACGTAGCTTCGCATCGCGCCCGTGGCATCGAGGCAGGGCACGCCCTGCATGAACTCGGTCGGGGACACCTCGACCAGGGTGGGATGGAGCACCAGAGTCGGGATGGAGCTCTGCTCGGCGCAGCCCGCTAGGCCGACCGCGGTGGCCGCGAGCAGAACGAGGCCGGAGCGGAGCGAAACGTGTCGAACGGCGAGCGGGACCATCAGCGTGCGCTGATAGCACGAGGCCGAAGGGGCGCGGGAGATCAGCCGCCTTCGCCGCCGGAGCCGCTGCCGCCGGGTTCCTCGGAGCCGCCGCCGCCCGGAGCGCCGCCGGCTCCCGGAGGCTCCTCTAGCGGAGTCGGGAGGAGGAACGCGCACTCGTCGGCCCGCTCCGGGAAGCGCACGAGCTCGCACACCGTCGGCGCCAGGATCGCCTTCCGCGACACGTCCTCGGGACAGTCCTCGAGCGCGGTCGCCGGACCGCTCGCCTGTGCGCAAGCCCCTGCGCGCTTCAGCATGGCAACGCAGTCGTCGACCTGGTTGCGGGGCGGCGCTTCGACCGCCAGGCCGTGCAGGCAATGGTCGCGGTAGTAGCGCCGGCACTCGTCGGCGTCGCTCACGATGCCGCAGGCCGGCGCGACGTCGCAGCGCGCCCGTTCGATGTCCCGGCAATCGTCGACGCCCTTCGCGTCGGTGCCGCAGCCCTGGCTACTCGCGACCAAGAAGGCGGCCAGCGCGGAAAGGGACGCGAGCACGAGCTGCCGCGC
>DASXWF010000232.1:0-1592 GCA_036503835.1 Polyangiaceae bacterium
CCTGCGTGCGACAATCACGCGCGCTCGCCGAGCGCGCGGCATGCTCGAAGGCACGCTGCAGCATCGTTCCCGGCAGGCGCACCCGAACGAGCGCGTCGTCGAAGGGCAGCACGCGCGCCAGCGTTTCGGCGTCGAGGAAGCCCGGCGGAAGGTCGTGGCGCAGCGACGAGGCCCCGATCACGGCGATTTCCGCTTGCGCGAGCCGCCGGACTGCCTCGGCGGCGAAGTTGCCGAGCGGTGAGTCGCCGCCCGTGACGCCGTTGCGCTCGACGGGTTCGGGAGCGAAACCGAGGACGCTGGAAGCGCCGGACGTCTCGAGCTCGCTCGGCCGGTACGGCTCCAGCAGCGCCGCGACGGCGCCGTCTTCGGCTGTGTCTGCGCGCGCCGGCAGAAGCTCGAAGCGAAGCGCCGCGATTTCGTGCCGGTCGAGTGGATCGTATTCCGGGCCCCCTGCGGGGTCGTCCGTGAGCTCGAGCGTGAGCTTACCGAGGAACTTGCCGTAGGCGCCGCTGTGAACGATCGCGACGCGGCGCGGCGTGCAGAGCCGCTCCCTGCCCCACGCGTCCCGCACGCGCCCCTCGCCCGATTCGCCGCCGCAGTCGCTCACCCAGGCGGGCTCGTCGAGCACGATGTGCTGATGGCCGCCGAGCACGACGTCGAGACCGGAGGTGGCGCGAACCAGGGCTTCGTCCGCGTCGAGCCCGAGGTGCGTCAGGGCGACGATCACGTCGGCGCGGGTGCGGAGCGCATCGATCGCTCCCTGCACTGCGGCGGCCGCCTCGAGCGCCACCACGCCGAGCTCGCTCGGGCGTTCGCGCAACAGCGCGACGCTCCTCGCGTTCCCCACCCCGATCACGCCGACCCGAAGACCCTCCGCCTCCAGCAGCACGAAAGGCTCCACGACGGAGCGCACCCCCTTACCGCCCTCACCGGCGTAGTTGGCGGCAAGGAGCGGAAAGGCCGCGAGCGTCCCGTAGCCGCTCTCGACCGGCTCCGCTCCGTGGTCGAGCTCGTGGTTGCCGAGCGCCTGCGCGTCCACGCCGAGCGCACCGAAAGCCAGGAGCGCCGGCTCCGGTCCGAAGCGTTCGAAGGCGAGCGATCCCTGGAACAGATCGCCCGAATCGAGGTGGAGCAAGCGATGTGCCGCGGCGCGCTCGCGCCGGCTCAGCGTTCCGAGACGGGCGAAGCCGCCCACCTCGGCGAGCTCGCCGCTTTCGCCGAGGCCGCGCCGCGCATCCGCCGCTCCCACGACCGTGCGCCACGGAAAGAGCTGCGCGTGCAGATCCGCGCTGTGCAAGAGCACGAGCTCGACCGGTCCCGTCAGGACCGCCGCCGGCTCGGCGGGTCCACAGGCGAGGAGCAGGAGGGCGCAGGCGGCGACGGACTCGGTCTTCACGGCAGTCGGTCGGCTCACGGCGCGGGCCGGTTGCGTCGGCGAGCGGACGGCTGTCGATGCACCGGACTCCTGTCCGGCGCCCTCGGGAGGGCACGGCGTTCACTCGACGCCGGCACCGAATCACGAATTCAGCCATTTTCGAGCGAGGTTCGGCGACGAGCCGCCGAATGGCATGGCCGCTGCACTGCGTCCCCAG
>DASXWF010000233.1:0-4075 GCA_036503835.1 Polyangiaceae bacterium
TGCCCGCAATCTTCTGGGCGATGCGGGTCGCGAGCTCGCTGGCTGTGGTCATCAGTTGCCGCCGTCGCCAGTGCCTGCGTCGACCGCCGGCTTCTTGGGGGACTTCAACTCGCTGCGCTTCGGCGGCGGGGGCGGTGCGGATGCGCTCGGCGCCGCAGTGGTGGTGGTGGTGGCGGTCGGCGTCGCGGTCGCCGCCGGCTCCGGTGCGGGTACGACGGTGGGCGCCGCGGTCGCGGTGACCGTCGGAGGAGGAGCGGGCGGAGGGGGAGGGGGAGGCGGAGCGGGCGGAGGAACCGAGTCGGCGGGCTTCTCGGTGGTGACCACGCAGCTCACGGCCGCGACCGACAGGCCTAAGAGGACGTATCCGATAAGCAATTTGGCTCGCATGCGAAGGGCTCTTTCGTGGGCTTCGCCGGCGCGCAACAAGGCAGCTTGGGCGCTGACGGGAAGGCCGAGAGTAGTGCCGGGGTTTCGGGGTGGCAAGCACGCCCCGCCTGCAGAAAGCCGCGGGCGGACGGCGGCGGCCGGGGGCCCCATCGAAGGGGCGGGTCCGTTCCAGCCGAGGGGGCTGACCGCGCGTCAGTCCGTCTCGGCCCGCGGCTTGCTGGCCGCAGGCGGGCTGAGGGGCGAGCGCCGGTCGGAGATGGGAACGAACTTGCGCTCGTCGTAGCCCGTGTAGATCTGGCGGGGGCGCGCGATCTTCTGGTCCTTGTCGAGCAGCATCTCTTCCCACTGGGCGAGCCAGCCGGAGGTGCGCGGGATGGCGAACAGCACCGGGAACATGTCGACCGGAATCTGGAGCGCCTCGTAGATGAGCCCCGAGTAGAAATCGACGTTCGGGTAGAGCTTGCGCGTCACGAAGTACTCGTCGCTGAGCGCGATCTTCTCGAGCTCGAGGGCGACGGGCAAGAGCGGGCTCTTCTTGCCGACGAGGTCCATCACCTGATCGGCCAGGCGCTTGATGACCTTCGCGCGCGGATCGTAGTTCTTGTAGACGCGGTGACCGAAGCCCATGAGCCGTCCGCCGCCGCCCTTCACTTCTTTCACGAAGGCGGGGATGTTGCTCACGCTGCCGATCTCGCGGAGCATGCGCAACACGGCCTCGTTCGCGCCGCCGTGCAGGGGGCCGTAGAGAGCGGCCGCGGCGCCCGCCACCGCGACGTACGGATCGGCGCGCGAGCTGCCGATGCCGCGCATCACGTTCGTCGAACAGTTCTGCTCGTGATCGGCGTGCAGGATGAACAGCACGTCGAGCGCGCGCACGATCTCGGGATGCACCTCGAACTTCGGCTCGGCGATGCGCTTCATCATGTAGAGGAAGTTCTCCGAGTAGCTCATCTCGTTGTTCGGGTAGACGAACGGCATGCCCATGCTGTGGCGGTAGCTCCACGCCGCGAGCGTCGGCATTTTCGCGATCAGCCGCACCATCTGGGCGCGACGAATCTCGGCGTCGAGCACGTGCTTGGCCTCCGGATAGAACGTGCTGAGCGCGCCCACCGTCGCGACCAGCATCCCCATCGGGTGCGCGTCGTAACGGAAGCCGTCGATGAAGGTGCGCACGTTCTCGTGCACGAACGTGTGATGCGTCACGTTCTGCGTGAAGTCGGTGAGCTCGTTCTTGGTCGGCAGCTCGCCGTTGATCAAGAGGTAGGCGACCTCGAGGTAGGTCGCGTTCTCCGCTAGCTGATCGACCGGGTAACCGCGGTACCGCAGGATGCCCGCGTCGCCGTCGATGTACGTGATCGACGAGCGGCAGGATGCGGTGTTCAGAAAGCCCGGGTCGTACGTCATCAAGCCGAAGTCGGCGTCGTCGAGCCGGATCTGGCGCAGATCGGGGGCGCGAATCGTGCCGTCGGTGATGGCGACCTCGTAGGTCTTCCCATTGCGGTTGTCGGTGATCGTGAGGGATTGCTTGGCCATCGCCCGGGGATAGAACCATTGGGCGGCCCGCAGCGCCAGGCTCACGACGCACCTCGCGGGCGCGGGCCCGCCCCGGCGCTCCCGTGGGCCGAAAACTGGGCCGAGGGGTCGGAGTTTTGGCATCCCCAGGGACGTGTCCCGCACTGCTTTCCCGCGCGTGATCGGCCTCGCCTTTCTGGCTTTCATCGGGGGTACCGGCTGCGCCGGGGCCGAGAGCTCGGCCGACCCCCCCGCGTTGCGGGTGAAGCCGGAAAGCGGGGGGATCGTTCCGCCCGTCGCAGACGAGTGGGCCAAGGTCCCGGTACCACCCGAAAACGGCCCGCAGCTCGCGCCGATTGCGATGACCGTGCCGGTCCGGAGCAAGCCGCTCTCCGGGGCCGAGATCATCGGCTACTTGCGAGTCGGCGCGCGGGTCGCCCGTTCCGAGAAGCCCGTCACGCTGCGGGATTGCCCGGGCGGCTGGTATGCGGTGCGGCCCGTGGGTTTCGTATGTGTCGGGCCCGAGGCGACCGTGAAGCTCGACCACCCGGTGGCGCGAGCGCTCTCGGTGGAGCCGGACCGGAGCAAGCCGATGCCGTACCAGTACGCGTTCCTGCGCGCGATCGCGCCGAATTACCTGCGCGTGCCGACCAAGGCGGAGCAGTTTCAATACGAAATGCGGCTCGAGCGGCACCTCAGGAACTGGAAAAAGCTCCGCGAGGATTGGGATGCGCTCGACGTGGGAGCGAACGACGTGCCGCTCGACGAGCGAGGCCTCGCGAAGGGGGCGATTCCTGACCACGCTCGTCCCATGGACGAGAGCGTTCGCTTCGGCGGCAGCGGCGACGACCGCTTGCCCTGGTGGCTCGACGGCTCTCGCCGCATCCCGAACCTGTCTTCGTTCAAGGCCCCTCCGTACGCGGTCATCGCCGATCGCAGCCGGCGGCATGCCGGATTCGCGCTGATCGGAACCTTCGTCGCCGGTCCGGAAGCGCAAAATCGCCGCTTCGCGATCACCACCGACGCGCGGCTCCTGCCCGCCGACAAGCTCAAGGCCGACAGCGGCTCGCCCTTCCACGGCGCCGATATCCGAAATATCGGACTGCCGCTGGCGTTCGTGCGCGCCGAGAAGGCGTACTTCTACACGCTCGCCGGCGGCCGCATGGAGAAGGGAGAGAGCGTGGAGCGGCGCGCGCTCGTCCCGCTCACCGGGACCGTGCGCGGTTCGGGCGACACCCGCATGGTCGAGACGCGCGACGGCCGCTGGTTGAAGAGCGCAGACCTTCGCACCGTCCCGAAGTCGAGCACGCTCCCGCCCTTCGCGAAGAAGGGAAATAAGTGGATCGACGTCTCGATCCTGAACCAGACCCTGGTGCTCTGGGAAGGCGACCGGCCCGTCTATGCGACGCTGGTCTCGACGGGCAAGGACGGCCTCGGGGACCCGGCGAAGACCCACAGCACGCCGACCGGAACGTTTCGCATCTTTCAGAAGCACGTCACGACCACCATGGACTCCGCGGTCGCGGACCATGAGTTCGAGCTCCGCGACGTGCCGTGGGTTCAGTATTTCAAGGGCGGCTACGCCATCCACGCCGCCTACTGGCACGACGACTTCGGAAAAAGCCGTTCCCACGGCTGTGTGAACCTCTCGCCGATCGACGCACGCTACGTCTTCTTTTGGTCCACTCCGGGTGTCCCGGAGCACTGGCATGGGGGGTACGCCGGCGAGTCGCTCGAGGCCGGCACCACCGTTTCCATCCACCCCTGACGTCCGGAAGGTCGAGGAACTTCCGGCGGGGCCAGTCCGAAGGCGGAGGAAGCTCCGCCGGGCAAGCCGAGAAGCCTCGGGGGTGAACCGGGGTACCGCTCAGCGGGAAAATGCATTAAGCTCGAGTTTCGGCTCGAGGGGTCGGGACCAGCGCATGAATTTCAAGAGCCTCGACGACGGCAGCGTTCTCTATTTCGATGCGAACGGGGTGATGCAGGTTCACGATTTCGGACGCGGGGTGTCGCTGCACGTGCGCCGCGGGATCATGACGATCGATTTCGCTCGGCACGTGATCGAGGACGGCGAGCGCCAGATCCGAAACTCGGGTCGCTACGTGCTCATGGTCGACGGGTCGGAGACCAAGATGCACACGACCGACTTTCGGGAGGTGATGACGAGCTGGTTCCG
>DASXWF010000234.1:0-4090 GCA_036503835.1 Polyangiaceae bacterium
CTGGCCGCGAATCGGCCGGTGCTGCATGCTAGGGGTCTTGGGCCTTTGATCCGCGTAGGATCGGAGGGGCGCTCGCGAGCGCCGCTAGGATTTTCATCTGCATGCTGAGCACCGGCGAGATCATCGACGGCAAGTACCGCATCGTGCGCCTGATCGGCGAAGGCGGGATGGGCGCGGTTTACGAGGGCGAGAACACGCGGATTCACCGCCGGGTCGCGATCAAGGTGCTGCACGCAGCCGTCGCCTCGCAGGGCGAGGCGGTCGCGCGCTTCGAGCGCGAGGCGCAGGCCGCCGGACGCATCGGCTCCGATCACATCGTGGAGGTGCTGGATCTCGGCGCGCTCGCGAACGGCGACCGCTACCTGGTGATGGAGTTCCTCGAGGGCGAGGGGCTCGGCTCGCGCATCAAGGCGCGCGGCCGGCTCTCACCCGCCGAGCTCTGGCCGATCGCGCATCAGCTGATGGTCGGGCTCGCGTCGGCGCACGGTGCGGGCATCATTCACCGCGATCTCAAGCCCGACAACGTGTACCTGCTGCGCAGCCGCGGCGGCCAGCCGGACTTCGTGAAGCTGCTGGATTTCGGCATTTCGAAGTTCAATCAGCTGAGCGGCGACAGCGGCTTCAGCATGACGCGCACGGGTGCCGTGATGGGCACGCCGTATTACATGGCTCCCGAGCAGGCGAAGGGCTCGCGCGACCTCGATCACCGCGTGGACCTGTATGCGGTGGGCGTGATTCTGTACGAGGCGCTCACGGGCACGGTGCCGTTCAACGCGGACACGTTCAACGAGCTCCTCTTCAAGATCGTGCTCGAAGCGCCGAAACCGCTCGAGCAGATCGATCCGTCGATCGATCCCGGGTTCGCGGCGATCGTCACGAAAGCCATGGCGCGCGAGCCCGCGCATCGCTTTCAGACGGCGCAGGAGTTTCAGCACGCCCTCGAGGAGTGGGGGGCGGGCCGCGGGCAGGAGCTCGCCACGGCGCTCCGGATGCCGCGCACGCAGCAGATCAGCGCTCCGGGTATCAACGTGCCGGGAGCGCCGAGCCTCGGCACGGGAACGCCGGGAACCTGGGCGCAAACCGGGCCGCGCTTCGACACTTCGGTGCAGATCCCCAAGAAGAGCAACGCCGGCCTCTTTGCCGCGCTCGGTGTCGCCGCGCTGGTCGTGCTCGGCGGCGGCGGTGCGCTCGCGATGCGCGCCTTCCGCACCGAGCCGGCGCCCGCCGCCGCACCGACGGCGGACAAAGACGCCGAGGCCCAGCGCCAGAAGCTCGCCGAGCTCGAGGCTGAAAAGGCCAAGGCCGAAGCAGCGGCGCGCGAGGCCGAGAAGGTGCGCGCCGATGCCGAGAAGGCCAAGGCCGACGCCGAAGCCGAGAAGGCCAAGGCGACGGCGGCCGCGGCAGCTGCCCAGGCCGCGGCGAGCGCGAAACCACGCGTCGCGGTCGCGCCGCGACCTGCGAAGCCTGCCGCCGCGAAGGAGCCCGCCAAGCCCGCGCCGGCAAACACGAGCGCCGCGGGCGGGCGTAAGATTCGAACGTCACTCTGACCGCGCTCGGCGCGGCCCGAGCTCGAATGCGCCGCGGTCCGCGGCTACGGAATGTCGCCCCAGACCACGAGCGCGGCGCGCGTTTCGGGGTCGAGCTCCGCGGGAATGCGCTCGCTGCGGCCGAGTTCCTTGGGGATGCGGCGACCCTCGCCGCCGAGCGTCGCGAGCCAGGTGGCGCGCGCCGCAATGCTGCGCTCGGCGAACACGTCCACCGCGCACGCAGGGTCGATGTCGAGCGCGCACAGGCGCGGCGTGGAGCCGAGCTCTCCGCGCAAGAGCCACGAGCCGACGCGGGTCGCGTAGCGGCCGGGCAGGGTCGCGTTCTGGGCTTCGCCCTCGAGCGCGCCCCGGCCCGCCGCGCGCAGTCCGAGATCGACGCCGCGAATGCCTTCGGCGGGCGTGAGCCCGAGCGCGCGCACGATCGTGACGGCCACGTCCGGAGCGGTGACCGGCGTCGAGATTTCCTTGCCTGCGAAGGCTCCGCCCGGAAACTTCACGATCAACGGCACCGCGAGCCGATCCTCGCTGAGCGCGCCTGACCCGTCGTACGGCAGGTCCGGCGGCAGGCCGGCGGCGGCATCGCCCAGCACGACAATCAGCGAGGAATCCCAGGTGTTCGTGCGCTTGAGCAGCGCTACGAGCTGCGCGAGGCCGGTGTCCTGCTTCGTGAGCGCGAGGTCGCTCAGCGCGCGAATCCGGGAGAAGTCGTCGTCGACCAGGCGCTTGCCCGCTCGGGTTCCGCGCGCCCGCAGCGCCCCGAGCACGATGCCCGCGCGGCGTGGTTCGATGGCGCCGTTGTAGTCGTTGGGCTTGAGCTGCTGCGCTTCCTCGCGCGAAACGTCCCAGGGCGGGTGAGCACCGCGGGCGTGCACGAACACGAGGTGCCGCGAGTTCGGCCGCTCCTCGAGCTCCTTGCCGAGCCAGCTTGCCGCGCGCGTGAAGGGCTCGCTCGCGGCGATGTCTTTCACCGGGGAAAACGCCTCGAACAGGTCCCAGCCGGCGTCGAAGCCGAAGGGCGCGAAGGACGTGGGAACGCTCGTGAAGAGGGCCGCGCTGCCGTTCGCCTCCTTGAGCAGGGTCGGCAGCGTGCGCAGGGTCGGCGGCACGCGCAGCATCGGCGCTTCCACGCCGTGCGCGCGCGGCAGGAGCCCGGTGAGCAGCGTCGTCAGCACTCCGGCCGGCACCGTGGTCGGCGCTCGGTAGCGGCCGAACGCGACACCCGCATGCGCGACGCTGCTCAACCCGCTGAGACCCGCGCTCGGGCCCCAGGGCGGAACTCGACCCGGCTCGACCGACGAGAGCAGAACGACGACGACGACTCGGGCGGGCGGCGCGGGCGGCGGGGCGGTGCTGCGCCGCGCGAGCTCGGGATCGCCGAAGGCCACACGCCCGCCGCGCGTGGCTTCGATCGCGTGAAACTCCAGGCTGATGGGCTCGCCCGCGAAACGCGCGAGGTCGACTTCGACCGGCGTCCAGACGTTGGAATCGCCGCCCGCCAGGCGGCGATTTTCGAGGGCGACCGGCTCCTCGCCCTCGCGGCGCGCGACGATTTGAGCGACCCCGCGCCCACCTCCCCAGAGGCCGAGCGCCACGCGGAGCTTCGCGTCGCTCGATGGCTGCAGGAAGCACCGCACGGTGCTCGGCGCGCGCAGCACGAGGGTGCGGCGCGGGGTGCCGGCGATCGCGACGTTTTCGAGGATGTCGTTCAGGGTCGGCGCCGCGTAGCTCCCGTCCTCGCGATGATCGCGCGCGTTCGCGACGCGCAACCAGTCGAGCTCCGCGAGCAAGCCGCGCTCGCCCCGGGCAACCCCGGTGAACGACAGGCTCACCCGGTGCAGGCCCGGGGTGATCGGGCCGGCGAGCTCGGGCAGATCGAACGCGCGCGGATCGCCCTCGGGCAGCCGCGCGACCCCGAGACGCTTCCCGTCGAAGCTCACCTGAACGCGGCGCGCCGCCGCCGCACGGCCGCGCAGCGTGACCCGGAGCTTTTCGAGCGGCTCGTCGAGCCAGACCAGGTAGTCGTGATTGCGCGTCGTCGCCTGGAGGTAGCTCGCGCCGTCGCGGAGCACGGTTTGTCCGGGACCGGGCTCCTGCGGGCGGAAGCCGGTCCAGGGCGTCGACGCTTCGAGCCCGAGGTCGACGAGGCGGCCGTAATGCTCGATCTCGCAGCCAGGCAGGCGTTCGACGAGGAGCTCGCGGTCACCTTGCGCGACGCTGGTGCCCTCTGCGGCAGGCGGCGGTTCGACCGGCGGCGGCGCTGGCGGCGGCTTCGGCGCGGCGCTCGCCATGGGGCTCCCGCCGTCGCCGCCCTGACAGGCGACCGACGCCGCGCAGACGCTGGCGGCGAGGGCGAGGATCGCTCTCTCGGTGCCGAACTTCATCGACCGGAGCTGGCGGGAGACCCGACCGCGATCGCCGCGATGCGAACACGCCGGCCGGCTGCAAGCGAAGCGTCGATCCTGCTCGTCTGGGTTTCGCTCTTGATCTCCACGCTGTGGCGTCCGGCCGGCGCCGGCACGCGGCGGGTGGGGCCGCGGCCGACG
>DASXWF010000235.1:0-3540 GCA_036503835.1 Polyangiaceae bacterium
GTCAGGCCTGCGAAGCGGAGGCCGGCGAGACGATGCCGTCAGACGCAGACTGCCAGCACTTGGGGCTCGCGAACGGATAAGTCGATCGAGTCATCGTCCGAAGCAGGGCTTTGGGGGATCGACAGGAACGTCTGCATGTGATCTACGTTCGTAGTGGATGCGGAGACCCTGGTTCGCCAGAAGTGGCGGCAGTTGAAGGCGACGATGAATGAGCGCGCGCGCCGGCTGTGGGCGGGGGCCGAAGCGGGCGCGCTCGGCTATGGGGGCGTGGCGGCGGTGGCGCGGGCGACCGGGCCTGCGATCAGCACAGTGCGCAAGGGCCGGGACGAGGCTCGTGCCGGTGCGCGGCTCGAAGACGTCGTTCAGGCCCGACGTCCCAAGGGCGGCCGCCCGTATGAGCTCACGCATCCCGAGGTGTGGCCGGCGCTCGAAAAGCTCATTGATCCGGTCACGCGTGGCGACCCCGAGTCGCCGCTGCGCTGGACGTGCAAGAGCACATTCGCGTTGTCCGCGCAGTTGTTCGTCCAGCACGGCATCGACGTCAGCGACAGGACGGTGGCCAAGCTGCTTCGTAACCACGGCTACAGCCTGCAGGCGCCCAACAAGTCCGTCGAAGGCACGCAGCATCCGGATCGCAACGCGCAGTTCGAGCACATCAACGCCAAGGCCCAGGACTGCATTGAGCACGGCGTTCCAGTCATCTCCGTTGACACGAAGAAGAAGGAGTTGGTCGGTAATTTCAAGAACACGGGACGCGAGTGGCAGTAACCTGCCAGCGATCCCATTCTGGTGAGCCGACGACGCCCGTGCTTTTGTCTGAGCACGGAGGTGGTGATGCCGAGGGGCAGAAACCAAGTGAGTGCGGAGACGTGGCGTGACCGGGTTCGGCGCTGGAAAGAGAGCGGCTTGTCATCGCGAGAGTTCGCGAAGCAAGAGGGTCTCGGCCGCCCGCAAGCGTTGTCATACTGGGCCTATCAGCTGAAGCGCCGTGGGTGCGATGCGAGTCCGGAGTTGGCGCGCGCGCAGGTCCTGCGCGTCGTGCGGCTCGACACGGAGACACCGAGCGGCGGCGACGGTGTTGAGATCGTCGTGGCGGGCGGTGCTCGCGTCGTCGTCCACGCGCGCAGCGACGAAGGTGCGTTGTCGACCGCGCTGCGCGCGCTGGGGGTGCGTTCATGATCGGCGCGAACGTTCCGATCTACGTGGCGCTCGAGCCGGTGGACATGCGCAAGAGCTTCGACACGCTGGCGCTGGCGGTGACCGAGCAGCTTGGCCACGACCCGCAGAGCGGCGCGCTATACGTATTCGCGGGCAAGAGCGCGTCGCGGATGAAGGTGCTCTGGTTCCACAAAAACGGGTACTGCTTGTTAAGCAAGCGACTTCACCGCGCGGTGTTTCGCCTGCCGAAAGCGGCCGAGGCGGGTGCACGCTCGGTCGAGATCGACCTGCTGGAGTTGGGCAAGATCCTCGAAGGCATCGGGCTCTCTACGAAGAAGCGAGAAATTCGCAAGAGCTCTCTTGCTGCCGCTTGAACACAGCGCGGTCGCCGAGTAGGACACGCACGCGTGTCCCTGGTCGAGCTGCTCACACAACTTTCACAACGCGACAAGGTGCTCGCCGAGGAAGGACGCCAAGCCGTCGAGGCGCATTCTGCAGAGCTCGAGGCGATGCACACCAAGGCTGCAGAGCTCGAGAGGAAGTTCGAGCGCGCGTCCCACGAGCGCGAAGAGTATCGCAAGCTCTACGAACTCGCGACGCTCGAGCTCGAGCGGCTACGCCGCCACCTGTTCGGCAAGAAGTCCGAGCGCATGCCCGACGGGCAGCTGTCGTTCGATGCACTGGCCTCGGTGCTTGGCGCTCTCAAGGAGAAGACGGAACCTGCGGACGCGACGCAGGACGCGAACGACGAGCCAGGTGCCGGGCGTGAGCGAGACGCACCCAAGAAGGCGAACCGACCGACAGGTCGGCAGCCTCTGCCCGAGCACCTGCCCGTCGAAACGATCGTACTGATGCCCGCCGAGATCAACGGGCCGGATCGGGACGAGTATGAGTGCATCGGGGAGGAGGTCTCCGAAACGCTCGAGCACCGCGCTGCGAGCAAGGTACGCGTGCGTGTGGTTCGCCCCAAGTACGCCAAGAGGGGGGCGCCGGAAGCTGGCATCATGACGGCGCCCCCAGTCGAGCTGCCGATCGAGCGCGGCCTTGCTGGGCCAGGCCTGCTCGCGCAGGTGATCGTGGACAAGTACGAGGACCATCAGGGCCTGCACCGTCAAGAGCGGCGCTTCGAGCGCGAGGGGCTGCACTTGTCGGACAGCACGCTGGGTGGGTGGGTCGAGTCGCTGCATACGCTGTGCGACCCGCTTGTCCTTGCGATGTGTGCCGACGCGAAAACGACCTGTCCGTACATCGCGACGGACGCCACCGGCGTGCTCGTGATGGCCAAGGAAGAGTGCCGGCGCGGTCACTTCTTCGTCCTGCTCGGCGGTGGTAAGCACGTGCTGTTCCGCTACGCCAAAGAGCACACGAGCGACGCGATCCAAAAGTTCCTGGCGGGCTATCAGGGCTACATCGTCGCGGACGCCCACAGCATTTACGACGCGCTGTACCGCAAGGGCTGCGTCGAGGTGGGCTGCATGGCTCACGCCAGGCGTTACTTCTACAAGGCGCTCGAGAGCGACCCGGAGCGGGCGCGCATCGCGCTGTCGCTCATCGGCAAGCTCTTCAAAGTCGAGCGAGACATCGCCACTGCCTCCCGCAGTCAGCGTGAGCGTGTGCGCAAGGACAAGAGCCGCGCGCTGCTCGACGCGTTCTTCCATTGGTGCGAGCAGGAACGCGACAAGGTCCTCGACCACACCGCAATCGCCAAGGCGATCGGGTACGCGCTCAACCAGCGCGTGGCGCTGTCGCGCTTCCTCGACGACGGGCGGCTGCCGTTGAGCAACAACGACTCCGAGCGCGCCCTCCGTCAGCTGGTGATTGGGCGCAGAAACTGGCTGTTCGTGGGCAGTGATGAGGGAGGTAAACGTGCCGCGACCTTCGTCTCGCTGATCGCCAGCGCCAAGCTCCACGACCTCGAGCCCTACGCCTACCTGCGTGACCTCTTCTGCCTGCTGCCCAGCTGGCCGCGCAACGCGATCCTCGAGCTCGCCCCGGCGTACTTCAAGCAAACCTTGCAGCGCGAGGATGTCCAGCAGCGGCTCAACGCCAACGTCTTCCGCAGGATCAACCTGGGAATGCCCCTCGAAGCGGGACCGATCTACGTGGCGCGCGCCTGACATCTGCCGGCAGTCTGCGCTCTCGCGGCGATGCCGTCATCCATGGGTTCGCTGGAAGGTTACGATAGAGAGCACTATGAGGGAGGACACAGCGCTTCGCCAGGACAACGCCACTCTCTCTGCAGCGAATGTGGCGCTTGCAGAGGCGTCCTCGAGCAAATCCTCCACCATTCTGGAGTTGTCACAGGCAAAGGGTGCCCTGATGGCCGAGGTGAGCGCGTTGAAGGGGACGGTTGCGCAGGTGCAGCAGGAGCGCGACGCGCTC
>DASXWF010000236.1:0-11305 GCA_036503835.1 Polyangiaceae bacterium
TCTTGCCTCCCCACGCGGGGGCCGGCCTCGTTCCGGCCGAGGGAGCGACCGCGAAGCCACCGCTCGATCTGGACGTTGCTTTTCCGGTGTTGCACGGGCCGATGGGCGAGGACGGTACGGTGCAGGGCTTGCTCGAGCTCGCCGGGGTGCCGTACGTGGGCTCGGGGGTGCTCGGCTCCGCCGTCGGTATGGACAAGGACGTGATGAAGCGGCTGCTCGCCGGCGCGGGGTTGCCGATCCTGCCGTACGCGACGTTGCGCCGCGCTCAGTGGGAGCGCGCGCGCGACGCGGCGCTCGGCTCGCTCGCCGCCCTGGCGCTCCCGGTGTTCGTCAAGCCGGCGAACCTCGGCTCTTCGGTGGGCGTCTCGCGCGTCACGGAGGCGGGCCGGCTTGCGGTCGCGCTGCAGCACGCGTTCGAGTTCGACGACAAAGTGGTGGTCGAGGCGGGCCTGCGCGCGCCGCGCGAAATCGAGTGCGCCGTGCTCGGCGGCGACGAGCCGTTCGCCTCGGTCCCCGGCGAAATCGTGGTCGGCCACGCCGACGGCTTCTACTCCTACGCCGCGAAGTACCTCGATCCGGACGGCGCCACGACCCGCATTCCCGCCGAGCTCTCGGAGGTCGAAGCCGGCGAGGCCCGGCGTCTGGCGCTCACGACGTTCGCCGCGCTCGAAGCCGAAGGTCTCGCGCGCGTCGATCTCTTTCTCGACGCCGAGCGGCGCTTCTGGGTGAACGAAATCAACACGCTGCCCGGCTTCACCGCCATCTCGATGTTCCCGAAGCTGATGGAAGCGAGCGGCGTCGGTGCCCGCGAGCTCGTGACTCGACTTCTCGAGGACGCGCTCACCCGCGCCGCACGCAAGCGCGCGCGAAGAACACAGGCGTAGCCCTCCCCACCCGAGCGCCGAGCCGGACTCCTCCGGGCGCTCAGGGTCGGCATGAGCCGACTCGGGAGTGCGTGGTCCAGATGAGCCGACTCTGCTAAGGCTTTTCGCGGTGGGCGTCATGACACGCGACCTCCTGCGCCCGACGGCGAGTGCCTGCGCGTTCGCCACGCTCCTCGTTTCGGCGCCCGGGGTCCGCGCACAGGAAGCGACCGCGGCGCCCGAACCCCCATTTTCGCTGAGCTGGAGCGCTCCCGAGGAGTGCCCGAACGAGGTCGCGCTGCGCGCCGAGGTCGAGAGGCTCGCGCCGGAAGCGGCGGTCGCAGTGCCCGGGTTCAGCGCCAAGGGCACGATCGTCCGCGGAACGGGCGGCTTCGAGCTCGTGCTCGAGACGCTCCACGCCGAGCGGCGCGGCAGCCGCCGGATGCAGGACGTGTCGTGCACCGAGCTCACGCGCGCGGCGGCAGTGGTGATCGCGCTCGCGATTCGTCCAGAAAGCGCCGCGCCGGAGCCGGCTGCCACGACACCGGAAGCACCCGCGGCGACGCCCGTCGCGCCGGTCGACATCACGCCGCCCCGAGCCGTGCCGGCACCGCCGACCGCTCCGCCCCGCCCGACCCAGGCGGAACCATTCCCGATCGAGCTCTGGCTCGCGGGCGCGTTCGTCGCGGAGGTGGGCACGCTGCCCGGCTTCGCCCCCGGCGTGCTCGTCGGCGCCGAAGGACGAACCACCTGGTTGCGTTTCGGCCTCAGCGCGGAGTTTTTGCCGACGCAGCGCACGAACGCGAGCCAAGGCGAACCCTCCCTCGCGGTGGACTACCTCGGCGGCGACGCCTTCGGGTGTCTGGGACTTCTGGAGCGGAAGTTCGCGCCGGGCGCATGCGCCGGGCTCGGGGTCGGCAGATTGCGCGGCCGGAGTCGCGACGCACCGATTCCCGGTGAAGGCTCGACCCTCTGGGTGACGCCGCGCATCGGTGCCTTCCTCGCCTATCGGGCTCTTTCGCGGCTCACCCTGGAGGCGGGAGCGCACCTCAGGATTCCGCTGAAGGAAGCTTCTTTCACGGTCGAGAACTACGGCTCCGTCTACGAAACCAGCGCGGTCGCCGCGCTCTTCCTGCTCGGAGCCGGCGTGCGCATTTGGTGACGGATTTCGATTTTTCGCCGTAGAGCTGCGGCTCGGGACGAAATTTGCGGCCGAGTGCGGTTCGAGAGACGGAAACGCGCCAAGCTTCGGACTAGGACGGCATGCGCAGAGCTAGGAGAGTCGAAGTGCGTCCCTCGGCGCGAGCAACCCCGCTTGCCCTGTTGATCGGCGCCGGGCTGTGGATGGCGCGCTCAGTCTCGGGCTGCGCCGTGGACCACATCCCCGTCGGCGCCATGACCGAGGACGGCTCGGGCGGAGAGATCGGCACGGACGGTGAGGGCGGCATCGACGAACCCGGCCTCAGCGGCGGGAACGCGAACAACGGTGGTCGCCCGAACTCGGGCGGAACGGGGAGTCGCGGCGGTCAGGGCAACGCCGGAAACGACGCCACTGCTGGAAACGGCGCCACTGCTGGAAACGGCGCGAGCGGCGGGAGCACGGGCGTTGCCGGCGACGGTAGCCTCGGTGGCAGCGGTGGCACCGGCGGGCTCGGCTTCGCGGCGGCGGCCGGCGGGGGGTTCGGCGGAAGCTCCGCCGGCATCGGCGGTTTCGCAGGGTCGGCGGGCGGGTCGAGCGAGGCTGGCAACGGCGGAACGTCGAACGGTGGCAGCTTCGGAAACGCGGGCGCCGGAAACGGCGGCGGCGGCAACTACGCGGCCGGTGGTTACTTCGGGTACTCGGGCGCTCCGGCCGAAGGTGTCGACGAAGTGGATCTGCCCGCCCCAACAGCAGCGCCCTGCGCGCAGGACGTCTGCCGTTCGTCCTTCGAGTGGCGCCACACGAACACCGAAAGCGGGACCTTCACGTTCCGGGATCTGAGCGACAGCGGCGCTTACCTCGTCGGCTACGTGGACGACAGTCCGCTCCGCCCTGTCCGCCTTTCCTGGCCGCAATCGAAAATGTGGGTGTTGCCAGCCACCGGTGCTGGTTTCACGCCGGACGCGAGCTCGTTCACGAGCGAGTTCCTCGTCGGCGACGACTGGATCGTGTCCGGCAACGCGCTGCCCGTGCCCGTGACGGGCTTTCCGGACGTAAATTCGATCCTTTCGGTATCGCACGCGGGCGACGTCATCGCGGCCTCGACCGGCTACGTGCTGCGCCACGACGGGACTCCGGTCGAGGAACACGCCGGCATCGAGTTCTACGCAGTCGGCGGCGACGGTCAGATGCTCGGAGGCACACGCGCGAGCGACGAGCGCGCCGTGGTGCTGCTGGGCGAGGACTTGGAAGTCGTGCCCGCGCAGGGCGAGTGGACCCCGAGACGGATCAGGGCCATCAGCCGGGATAGCGTCATGGTGACCGGATACGCCGCCCGAGACGGCAGCGGCTTGCAGGGGTTCGTGTACAAGCCCTTCTCGGGCGGCTCGATTCTGATGCTCGGCGCCACGGCGGAGATTCCGTACGCCATGCCCGAGGATTGCGACGGGCCGTGCAGCATCGTCGTGGGCTCTTCCGCGGTCGACAAGACGCAGGGCAGCCGGGGCTGGGTCTACACGCCGGAGGACGGCCTCATGCTGCTCAAGGACTACGTCTTCGTGAACGGCGGAGCGGTCGTTCCGTCGGATCTCACGGTGCACGAGATCCGGATCTCGTGGGACGCTCGCCACATCGCCGGCCAGGGCCATGTCGGCACGAATCCCGTGGTCTTTCACGCCGAATTCGAGCGCTGAGCTCCGCGCTCAGCGCTGTCCGCCGCACGACTGCTCGAGACGGGGCAGGAGCGGCGAGTGCGGCGCGAGCGCGGCGAACTCGCGTGCCTGAGCGCGTGCCGATTCCACCTGTCCGAGCGCGCAGAGCGACAGCACGCGCAAGAGCCAGCGCTCCTCGCGGAGGGCGCCGTTCGGAAACTCCACGCCGAGCCGCTCCACGATCGCGAGCGCCTGCGCGGGGCGGCCCTGCGACAGCTCGCGCTTGGCCGCGATCACGAGCTCCAGCTCCGGACCGAGTGTCGGCTCGACCGGCGTGCTCGACGGCGCTGCCGGCGCTGCGCCGCCCTGTATCGGCGAGCGGACGGCCGGCGCTGGAGGCGCGGCGGCGGGCTCGTCGCTCCGCGGAGCAACGACGTCGGGCGGGGCCGTCATTCCCGTGGCGTTCGGCGCTGTGAGAGCGCCTGCGCCCGGGAGCGAGCTCGCGACGACGCTCGAAACCGGCGGACTCGTGTAGTGGCGAACCGCGAGCGTCGTCGTGCTCACGCCGACGCCCGCCGCGGCCCCGAGCGCGAAGAGCGACAGCAAGCTGGTGAAGCTCGTACCGCTCGCCTTGCCGCCGGCGACGCCGGCAGCGGAGGCGAGTCCGGCGCTCGCCTTGGCGACACCGGTCGCTCCACCGGCCACGACCAAGCCGCCCGCGGCTCCGAGCGCCAACCCGAGATTTCGCTTCATGCGCGCCGTCTGCCCCGAGGACGGGCCGTCGGCTTCGCCGAGCCGCGACAGCAGCCCGCGCGCTTCCTTGCTGAGCTCGCTCATGGTTTTCTCCAGTCGTCACGCGCGCGCTTTCGCCGCAGCGCTGCGTCGAACTCGCGCCGCCCGAGCCGCAGCCGCGAGTACACGGTGTTCAGGGGCGCGCCGGTGATCTCGGCGATCTCCGGGGCGCTCAGCTGTTCGAGCTCGGTGAGGACGAACACCGCGCGCTGATCCGGGGTCAGGCAGTCGAGCAGCGCGTAGATCTCCTCGACCGCGCGCTTGCGCGCGAGCGCTTCTTCCTGGTTCAGGTGCTGATCGTCCACCAGCACCGCGGACAGGCGTTCGGCCTGGGACCGGCCCCGGGCGTAGAAATGCCGGCGCGCGACGTTGAACGCGATGCCGTGGAGCCAGGTGCGCACGCTCGAGCGCTGCTCGAACACCTCTGTACGCTCGAAAGCGATCAGGAACACTTCTTGCGTCGCGTCTTCCAAGCTTTCCGTGGCCACGCCGAGCCTGCGCAGCGCCCGGAACACGAAGCCGGCGTGCGCATCGTAAAACTCGGACCAGTGCTCGCGCCGCGGGATCACGTCCGCCGCGCCGGGCTCCTTCCGGGTCTCGAGCGGCAAGGCCACGCGAACCTGGTCTCTGGCGCGAGTCGAATCCGTCACGGAAAGGGCCGCCGGTCAGGAATTTTGACACGTCACGCCGGGGGCGCCGCCGGGGGCGCCGCCGCCGGAGCAGGAACGGGCTCGGGCGCCGGGGTCACCACGGGCGGCCAGGTGAGCTCGAGCTCCGTGCCCGTCGCGCGGTCGAGGAGCACGGCGCGCCGAGCCCGAGCGCTGAAAGGAACGAGCACCGTCGCTTCGATCGGCCCCTTCGTGAGCGGCGGAGGCTCGCGGAGCGGCCGGGGCTGGCCCACGTCCGGCTCCTCGGCGGCGAGCATCGGAAAATCGAAGCGCACCCGCTCGAGGAGCTCGCGACCGACCCAGAGCTCGACGGCGTAGCGACCCATCTTGCGAGCGGTCACGACAGGCTGGAGAAAGAGCAGGCGCCGCACCGAACCAACGCGCACCTGACCTTTCTCGTACACCAGCGTGTACTCGACCTGGTCGCGCGTACGCAGAGCTTCCGGATCGGGCGGCGCCGAGCTACCCGCTTTCGGTGCCGGCGAAGCCGGCGCGGCCGAAGCCGCGGGCGGTGGGGCCTTCGCGTTGCGCCGCGGGCTCGAACCTTGCGCGCCTTGCTCGGGACCGTCTGCCAGCGGTACCGGAACGACGATCCCGGGCGTGGCCTCGTTCGGCCGAGCCTGCTGCGAGCCGGAGCACGCCGTCGCGAACGCCGAACTCAGCCCGAGCGTGAGGAACGAGAAGCGCATCGCCTCCCGTTACCACGAAGGCGTCAGAGCGCCGCAACGCTCGCGTGATCGAGGTCGGCGGGGACGCCGCCGAGCGCGCTCCAAAGCCCCGTGAAATCTTCCGGTGGCGCGGACTCCACGCGCAGCGGACCGCTCTCGAGCGCGAGCTCGACCGAGAGCGCATGCAGCGCCGGCCGCGCGAACGCTTCCACGCGACCGCCCGGGAGCCGAACGCGCTGCGGCCCGCCGTAGCTGCGATCGCCATAGAGCGCCGCACCCGCCGCGGCGGCGTGGACACGGAGCTGGTGCGTGCGCCCGGTGATCGGCGCGAGCGCCAGCAGCGCGGCGGGCGGCGCGTCGGGCGCGAAACCGTGCGCGCCGCGCGCCACCGTCGTGTAGCGCGTCGCCGCCTCTTGGGCGTGCTCGCCGCCGACGCGCCGGCGACCGTCCCGGCTCCGCCCGATTGCGCCCGACCAGCTGCCGCTCTCCGGCTCGGGCGCGCGGCTCGCGATCGCGACGTAACGGCGCGCGAAACGTCCTGCTGCGCGCAGCTCCGCTGCGAGGGCGCGCGCGGCGCCGTCCCGCGCGAGCGTCACGACACCGCTCACGCCCACGTCGAGACGCGAGAGGGCCTGGAGCTCACCCGCGTCCGCTCCGAGCATGCGCTCCACGCGCGCCACCAGGCAGTCCGTGCTGCCCGCGTGGTCGGGCACCGTCGAAAGGCCGGGCGGCTTGTCCACGAACACGAACCCCGCGTGCAGCGCGAGGATCGAAAGCGGCTCGTCCGCCGCGCGCGACGCGTAGAGCTCGACCACGGCGTCCGGAGCGACGCGCGCGCTCGCGTCGCTCGCGCGCTTCTGATCGACGAAGACGCGACCGCCCGAGAGCGCCGCGCTCGCGTCCGGCGCGAAGCGCGCGACGACGTCACCGAGCGTCGCGCCGGGCGGAGGCACGACGAAGCGCCAGACCGGCCGGCTCATGCGCCGAGCGACGCGGGCGTCACGGAGCCGCCGATTCCGGAGTCTTGCCCGTCGCGCGCCGCACGAGCTCGCTCAAGACTGGATCGGCCGCGAGCTCGCTGCGGAGCGTTTCCTTGACGAACTCGAGCTGCTCCGGTCCGAGGCGCTCGGCGAGATGGCGCGTGGCCTCCTCGACGCGAGCTTCCAGGTAAGCGTCGAGGCCGATCTCGCCGCGTTCCAGCCGAGCGAGATCGGTCGATGCGACGCTCGCGGTTTCCCCCACGCGAAACTCCGCCCCGCTTTGCTGGACGGTGTCGGGACCCTGCGCCGGCGCGAGCGGCGGCGCCTTGCCGATGGGGTCGATGGGCATGGCTTAGCCTAATCTTTCGCGGGGATTCTGGCGAACGGAAGCGCCGGAGCCCGCGCGGGGCGTCTCAGCGCACGTTCCCGATCGCATTTTTCATCGTCTCGTGGCGGACGCGGAGCACGTTCGAGTACGCGCTGTAGAAGCGATTCTCCGCGCTGATCCGTTCCTGGAGCGCGATGTAATAGAGGTTCTTGTCGGTGTTCTGATCGAGCATGCCCTCGAGCGCAGGATCCGACGCGCCGGCACCCGTACCCGGCGTACCCGGCGTACCCGGCGTGCCGGGTACCGCGGACTCCTTCAGCGGATGGCCCTCCGGTGTGGTGGTCGTGGCCGGCGCGGCTGCCGCCGCACCGGGTGGGTGGAAGGCGGCAGCGAGAATCGGACCGCCCGGAAGCCGGCGCACGGCAGCTTCAGCGCCCGTCACGACGGCTCCTGCCCCGGCGCTCATGACGGAGTGGAAAGGTCGAGTGGGCTGGCTGGTGGTTCGGCGGGCGGCAGGATGAGCCTGGACGAGCGAGGCGGGACCGTTGGGTTCGATGCGAGTGGTCATGAAGACCTCCTTCTCGAGGCAGGTCGGCGACGCACCAGCGCCAGTTGCGTCGAAACCGCAGGCGGTCAGAAAAATCAGCCGGAGGTCAGAATTTCCCGCGAGCGCTGAACCCCCAGCCGTCGTGGGCGGGCCCGGGTGGAACCAGACTCACCTCCGCCGGCAGCAGGTCGGTGCGGAGCAACGCCTTCTTCTTGCTGACGAGGCCGGCGACCATGACGAAGCCGGTGGCAAGCTGCGCGATGCCGTCCACGGCCATGAACGTGATGAGCTGCACCTCACCGACTGCAGCGTTGACGCATTGCTTGGCTTCAGCGACGTTCTTGGTCGAATTGGTACACTCGTATTTTCGCGTGGCGACGGCAATCCAGGGTCCAAGAATCGGCAGCGTGAGGAACACCGTCCCGTTCTTGAAGCCCTGCGTCGCTGCCACGACGACACCCGCGCCGTAAGATGTCGCCATGCCGATGGCCCCGGCGGTGATGAGGCCGGTCACCGGGCGATCGACCACCTCGTAGCCTGCGGGAACGGGAAGGCCGTCCTCGTAGGGGAGGATCGGCGGGCGCGTATCACGGCCCGGTGCGGGTAGCTCGGGGAGGCGGGGCGCAGGCTGGACCTCGGCCCCGTACGGAGATTCGACGGGCAGTGACGGAGCGGGCGGGGCGGCGCTCGGGGCGGGTGCGCGCGGTGCGGCCGGCGGAGCAGGAGCAGGAGCCTTCCCCGGTGCAGGTTCCTCCGGAAATGTCGCGGTCGATTGCGCCAGAACCGCGCGCGGCGATAGAGCCGTGGCTAGACCTACGAGCCACCATCCCACCAGACGGTGCGCGTTACGCATCGACTCAATCTAGGCCCTGACGCTCCGCGTGCCAAGCCCGAGTTCGCGCTCCTTCGCACCCTGCGCATTCCTTCGGGCCAACAGCCGGGCCGGCCCCGTAACACCGGCAAGAGCGCGCCCCTCGAGGGTTTTCAGATCCCGAACCACTCTTCGGGACTCACGGTGTCCTTGCCGACGCGGATCTCGAAGTAGAGACGGGCGCCGTTGCCGGAGTCGCCGACGCTGCCGAGGCGGGCGCCCGCGGCGACCTCGTCGCCGACCTCGACGTCGATCGTGTCGAGGTTCGCGCTCACGGTGTAGTGGCGGCGCCCGTGCTCGACGATCACCGTCCTGCCGTAGTCGGCGTAGGTATCGGCGAACGCGACGCGCCCTGCGAACACGCTGCGCACCGGCGTGCCGCGCGGCGCGCGCATCTCGAGCCCGGGACCGTCGGAGCTCGCGCGGCGGGCGCGCTGGATCTCGCTCCTGCCCGCGAGCGGAAACGGCAGGCGGCCGCGCAGTCCGGCCATGCCGTCGGCGCCGAGCGCGGGATCGCTCGGACCGGCGGCGCCGTACACGGTGGTGTGGGCGGCGGTCTGAAACGCTTCCGCGAAGGCGCGCTCCCGCTCTTCCTGAGAGCGCAACGCGTCCTCGGCGCGGGCCATGACGCGCTGCTGTTCTTCGAGCGTGCCGACGCGGGCGCGCATCTCGGAGAGCTTCTGCGCGACGGCGAGGCGCTCCGCCGCGAGCGCCTTGCTCCGTGCCAGATCGGCCTCGAGCCCGTGGTGCAGGCGCTCCAGGCGCGCCGCGTGATCGACCAGCGCGTCGAAGCCCTCGCCGACGGGCATGAGCCCCGCACGGGCCAGACGCACGTAGCTGCGACCGCGAGCGAGGATGCGTCCGTCGGCGAACGCGGTCTCCTTGCCGATCTCGTCGAGTCTGCGCTTCAACGCCTGCTCGTCGCGCTCGGCTTGACCGCGCAGGCGCTCGAGATCGGCGACGCTCGCAGCCCGCGGAGCGTCGGCTCCCGCGGCGAGCGCGAGGCCGAGCGTGGCGAGCAAGACGCCGAGCGGCAGCGCCGGGACGAGGAAACGACGGATCCCCCTCATGTGGCCACGAAGCGCCGCAAGCTCAGCACCGCCGCGACCGCGCCGAGCAGCGCGCCGGCGGCGACGGTCACGACCACCATGGTCCAGGGCAGGAACGCCGGAGACATCCCGAGCAGCGCGAGCAAGCGCGCGTCCACGTGCGCGCGCACCACCAGGAACAGCACGCCGAGCAGCAGGATCGCGATGCCTGCGCCGATTCCGCCCTGGGCCGCGCCTTCGATCAGGAACGGCTGCCGGACGTAGCCGTCCGTCGCGCCCACGAGCTTCATCACCTCGACCTCGATGCGGCGCCGCTGCAATGAGAGCCGGATCGTGGACGAGACGACGCTCACGACGGCCGCGAGCACGATCAGCGCGAGCAGACCCGCCGCGGTCACGCCACCCGCCAGCAACGACTCGAGCCGCTCGCTCCACCCGGCATACGTCTCGACACCCTCGACCGCCGGCAGCGACTCGAGCTGCGCCGCGATCTGCGCGAGCCGCTGGGACGACACGTCCTTTCGCACCATCACTTCGAGGGACTCGGGGAAGGCGTCCGCCGGGAGCGCGTCGATCACCGGGTCCTTGCCGGCGCGCGCGACCTCGCGCCGCGCCTCGTCGCTCGTAACGTGACGAACCGACACGACGCCGTCCGACCCGCGCAGCGCCGCCTCGAGCGCAGCCACCTGCTCGGCGTTCGCGCCGCGCGTGATGTACACCGACGCGCGGCCGAGGCTCGCCCAGCGCTCGCGCAGCTGATCGACGTTGACGACCGCGAGCAGCGTCGCGCCCAGGCAAACGAACGCGACCGCCACGGAGAACACGCCCAGGGCGTAGAGCTTCAAGTCGTTCTTGGCGCCGCGCCAGGCGCGTTCGATGGGTCTCACGCTGCCGCTCCCTGCTTGTGGGTACCGGGACGATCGAGCTCGGCGAGACCCGCCGCGCCGTCGAGCCCCTCGGGAGCGTCGAACGCACGTCCTTCGTCGAGCACGACCACGCGCCGCGCGCGCACGTCGAGCAGCGTGCGATCGTGCGTCGCGAACATCACCGTCACGCCCGTCTCGTTGATGTCCTCGAGCAATCCCAGAATGTCGAGCGCGAGCTGTGGGTCGAGGTTACCCGTGGGCTCGTCGGCCAGCAGGAGCGCGGGCTCACTCACGATGGCGCGCGCGATCGCGACGCGCTGCTGCTCGCCGCCCGAAAGGTGGCCTGCGGCTTCGACGCCGCGCCCCGCGAGCCCCACTCGCTCGAGCGCCGCGCCGACACGCTGCCGGATCGTGCGCGACGGCAGGCCGAGCACCTCGAGAGGCAGCGCGACGTTGTCGAGCACCGACCAGTTTTTGACCAGCCGGAAGTCCTGAAAGACGATGCCGATGTTCCGGCGCAAGAACGGGATCGAGGTCGGCGTGAGCCGCCCGATCTCGCGTCCGAGAAACAGGATCCGCCCCGCGTCCACGCTTTCCTCGGCGAAGAGCAGCCGGAGCAGCGTGCTCTTGCCGGCCCCCGACGGCCCCGTGATGAACACGAACTCCCCGCGCGCGATCTCGAGGTGGAGCCCGCGCAGCACGGGCGCGTCGGCGCGGTACGCCTTGTGGACCCCCTCGAACACGAGCACGGGCCTCCCGGCGGCCGCCGGATCGAAGCGGACTCCCGCCCGAAGTGCAGGCCGAAACGCGCGCCTGTCGCCGCTAGCGTCCATGATTCGGACGTAACAGGCGCCCCTCGGGACGACCAAGTTTTCGGGGTTCG